>NZ_JBEYAL010000048.1:0-61660 GCF_040631655.1 Streptomyces sp. NPDC019937 | reverse complement strand
CCGGGCGGGCCGCCGGCCGGCGCGAACATGGTTTCCCAGCTCCACCTCATGAGGGCCCGGGCCCGCGGGTTGCGCCCGCTCGCCGCGGCGCGCGGCCGCACCCGCGCGTCGTTACGCGATCCGCTCGTTCATCAGCAGGAAGGCGCCCAGTCCGTGCAGGTCGTTCGTGTTGCGCTTGCGGCCGAGGTAGTACGCCAGGTCACCGACGTTGGTGCCCTCGCTGATGTCGGTGATGCTGGTCCGCCCGTCCGCGTCCACCGTCACCTTGTCCAGGACGCCCCGGTAGCCCCGGCGCGCCGCCGCCGTGTAGCCGTCGCCGCGGATCCAGCCGTGGCCCAGGGCGGCGTGCAGCATCAGGGTGTACATGCTGGAGGCGGAGGTCTCGGTCCAGTTGCCGGGCTCGCTCGCCTTGTCGACGACCTGGAACCAGCGGCCGGTCGCCCGGTCCTGGTAGCGCAGGAACCCCTTGGCCAAGTGGCGTACGTTGCCGATGAGTTCGGCGCGGCGCGGATGGCCGGCGGGCAGCATCTCCAGCACCTCGATGTGCGTCATCGCGGTCCAGCCGATGGCCCGGGCCCAGAAGTGGGCGGAGGTGCCGGTGGCGGGGTCCGGGTTCCAGGGGGCGTCGCCGTCCGCGTCGTAGGCGTGGTAGATCAGCCCGTTCGGCGCCTTCAAGTGGCGGAAGTACACCGAGAGGTTCCGGGTGACCTCGTCGTACGCGTACGACGTGTCCCCGTAGGCGATGCCGTACCGCAGCAGGAACGGCTGGGCCATGAAGACCCCGTCGCCCCACAGCTCGTTGGTCTTGCCGGTGGCGTGCCACATGCCGCCGTCCGCGGTGCGCGGATAGCTGGTGATGCGGTCGCGGATCTGGTCGGCGGCGGTGCGGTAGCGTGCGTCCCCGGTCTCCCGGTGGAGCATCAGCAGCAGGTTGCCGGACTGCATGGCGTCGAGGTTGTCGAAGGTGCGGCTCATATGGCCTTCGGCGTCCACGAAGTTGTCCACCCAGGTCTTGATGTACGCCAGGTACGAGGGCTCCCGCACCCGCTGGTAGACGCGGTAGGCCCCCAGCAGGAACAGCCCCCGGGTGTAGCCCCAGCCACCGAGCGAGGCCGGGTCCGGGTAGCGGGCCAGGGTGGACTCCACCACCGCCCGCGACCAGTCCGTACGGGCCGCGTGGGCCACCCCCATCCCCGGCAGCAGAAGGCCGCCGCCGATGCCTAACGCGCTCGCGAGTACGGTCCTGCGTCTCATCACTGGACTCTCCTCTTGATGGGCCGAATGCCATGCACACGCCAAGAATAGCGGCGAACCTGCCTTTGGGGATCAAAAGCGGAGGAAACGGCCGGATCCGCATTCCCCGTCAGCAACCCGGCCAGCAGGCGGCCGGTGGCGGGGGCGAGCGGGCGCGCGGCCGCCACGATGGCCTCGACGCGCCGCCGCCGGAACCGGTCGGGGTCGCGCTCGGCCGACGACTCCGCCGCCGACGATCGTGACGTCTCCTTCACGGCGGGCCGCGATGTGGTCGGGGCGCCGCCGCGGCGGAGGCCGGAGCGGCCACGCGGGTCGCCGTCGCGCGGTCCGCGGCGCCGGCGTCGGCGAGGGTCAGCCCGCTGGTCTCGGGCGCGAGGACGTAGGAGGCGGCCCAGCCGATGGCGCAGATGACCGCGCCCAGGAGCATCGCCAGCCGGGTGCTGTGGGCGAGAACGACGGGCGCTCGCCACGTGCCGGTGGCGAAGGCGGCGAGGCTGCTGCGCTGGCGCATGCTCCACCAGCGGGCGGTCGACGACTTCGTACGGGACGTCGCGCTCTACGACCCGGAGGGGGTCGACGCCGGGGCGGTGGAGCTGGGCCTGGCCCCCGGCGCGGCGCGGGGCGCGCTGCCGCTGGAGGTGCGCACGGGCAGCCGGACCGACCGACGCCGCGGGAGACGCCGATCGGCTGGGCGGAGGGCGGCTTTCATCTGGCGCGGGCGAGCGCACGGTAAGGTAAGCCTGACCTAAGCCTCCCTGGAGTCGTTCATGCGCACCCACCGCCCGTTCCCCCTGCTCGCCGCCGCCCTGGCCGCGGCCGTCCTCACCGGCTGCGGCCCCGCGCCGTCCGCGGACTCCTCCTCGGCGTCCGAGCGGCGGCCGGGCGCCCGGCAGGCGGACGGCGCCTTCCCGCGCACCGTCACCCACGCACTCGGCAGCACACCGGTCGAGGCGAAGCCGAAGCGCATCGCGGTCATCAGCACCGGACAGCTCGACGATCTGCTCACCCTCGGCCTCGTGCCCGCCGCCACCACCCGCGCCGACAACGCGGGCCTGGTCCCGGACTATCTGCGCGACGCCTTCCCCGGCAAGGCGAAGGCGCTCGCGAGGATGACGGACATCGGCACCCGCTCCTCCCCCGCCCTGGAGAAGCTGGCGGCCGCCAAGCCCGATCTGATCCTGGTCAACAGCACCCAGGGCGACCTCTACCCCACCCTGTCGGCCATCGCCCCGACCGTCGTCACCAAGGGACGCGGCGTCAACTGGAAGAAGGACCTGCTGACCGTCGCGGACGCGGTCGGCGAGCGCGACCGGGCTGCCGCGATCGTCAGCCGCTTCGAGAAGGACGCCGCGCGGCAGGGCGGAAAGCTGGGCGGGAAGGACACCGAGCTGTCCATGGTGCGGTTCACCCCGGACCGGGTCCGGATGTTCGGCGCGAAGTCCTTCACCGGCACCATCGCCGACGACATGGGGCTCGGCCGCCCGGCGTCCCAGACGTTCGACGACATCTCCCAGGACCTGAGCGGTGAGCGGATCCCCGAGATGGACGGCGACTGGATCTTCTCCTCCGTCCAGGGCCGGCCCGGGAAGACGGACGCGGGCACCTATCTCTCCAATCCGCTGTGGAAGAAGCTGGACGCGGTGCGCGCCGGACACACCGTCACCGTGGACGACGACCCCTGGTACCTCAACGCCGGGCCGACCGCCGCGCGGGTCGTCCTGCGCGACATCACCGGGCACCTGGGGCGCTGAGGCGGAGCCGGACGTTCGCGACGGTTATGGGGAAGGCATATCCCACCGTCACACCCCGTATGCGATCGGGACAATCCGTCACCATAATGCCCTCCGCAGGCAATAGTCTCGGCGTACAGGCCGCGGCGGAGGAGGCAGCCCATGGGGACGGGCGATCGTGAACAGGCACAGGCACGGGCGCGGCAGGAGGCCGACCGGCTCACCGCGCAGGGCATCCATGGCATCGCGCTGACCTGGGTGGACAACGCGGGACTCACCCGGGTGAAGTCCGTGCCCACCGGGCGGCTCGCCCATGCCGCGCGGCGGGGCGTCGGCATGTCCCCGGTGTTCGACGTGTACCTCGTGGACGACTCCATGACGACGAGCCCTCACATCGGCGGTCCCGACGGCGATCTGCGGCTCTTCCCCGACCTCGGCCGGCTCACCGTGCTGGCCGCCCAGCCCGGCTGGGCGTGGGCACCGGCCGACCGCTACGCCCAGTCAGGCCTGGAACACCCCGCCTGCCAGCGGCTGTTCGCCCGCCGGATGACCGAGCGGGCGCACGGGCGGGGGATCGCCCTGCGCATGGGGTTCGAGACGGAGTGGGTCGTCACCACCGGCGGCACCGGCGCGTCGCGTCCCGCCCGCGACACGCCCGGCCCGGGCCCGTACGACACCGCCCCGGGCGCGTACTACGCCGCCCCCGGTCCGGCCTACGCCGGTACGGGCCCGGCCTATGGCATGGCGCGCCTGGTGGACCTCTCCGGCTACCTCGCCGACGTGCTCGGCACGCTGCAGACCCAGGGCGTGGAGGTACTGCAGCTGCATCCGGAGTACGCGGCCGGGCAGTTCGAGGTGTCCGTGGCGCCCTCGGACCCGGTGGGCGCCGCCGATCTCGCCGTCCTCGTCCGCGAGACGATTCGCGGGGTGTCGGCCCGGCACGGGCTGACCCCGCTGTTCGGCCCGGTGGCCGAGGCGGGCACCGTCGGCAACGGCGGCCATCTGCACCTGAGTCTGTGGCAGGGCGACCGCAATCTGTGCCGGGACGGGGACGGACCGCACGGCATGACCGCGACCGGCGAGGCGTTCCTCTCCGGAGTGCTGCGCGCCCTGCCCGCCCTGCTCGCCATCGGCGCCCCCTCCCCCGCGAGCTATCTGCGCCTGGAACCCTCCCGCTGGGCCGGGGCCTACCAGTGCTGGGGGCTGGAGAACCGTGAGGCGGCGCTGCGCTTCATCACCGGCGCCCCGGACGATCCGGGGGCGGCCAACGCCGAGATCAAATGCTTCGACCCGGCCGCCAACCCCTATCTGGTGACGGGCGCGGTCATCGCCGCGGGGCTCGCCGGGCTCGACGCCGGGCTCACCCTGCCGCCACCGGTCTCCGGCGACCCGGCGCGGACGGGCCGGGAGCCGCGGCTGCCCACCTCGCTGCTCACCGCGCTGGAGCACTTCGAGGACTCGGGCGTCCTGCGCGAGGCGCTGGGCGACCCGCTCTTCGAGTCGATCGCCGCCGTGCGCCGCGCCGAGGCGGCGCTGTTCGAGAAGGCCACCCCGCAGGAGATCGCGGCCGCGACCCGGGGACGGTACTGAACGATGCACTCCACCGAGGGGACGGCGCCGAGCGGTCCGTCTCTGCCGCCGCTGGTGGACCACCACTGTCATGGGGTGGCCCGCCGCGACCTGGACGCCGCCGCGTTCGAGGCGTTCCTGACCGAGTCCGACGCGCCCGCCGCGCTCGGCACCACCTTCTTCGACAGCCAGCTCGGCTTCGCGCTGCGCCGCTGGTGCCCGCCGCTGCTCGATCTGGAACCGCACTGTCCGCCCGCCCGCTATCTCGCCCGGCGGCGGGAGCTGGGCGCGGGGGAGGTCAACCGGCGGCTGCTGAGCGCCGCCGGGATCACCGAATTCCTCGTCGACACCGGCCTCCCCGGCGACCTCACCACCCCGGACGAGCTGGCCGCGGCGGCCGGGGGCACCGCGCACGAGATCGTCCGGCTGGAACACCTCGCGGAGCGGACCGCCGACACCTCGCGCGGCGCCGACGACTTCCTGACCGGGCTCGCCGACGGGATCCGGGAGGCCGCCCGTACCGCCGCGGGCTTCAAGTCGGTGGCCGCCTACCGCTACGGCCTCCACTTCGAGCCCGACCCGCCCGCCCCCGCCGCCGTGCACACCGCTGCCGAGCGCTGGCTCGCCCACCGGGCCGACGGCGGCGCGCCCGCCGCCCGGGTGGACGATCCCGTACTGCTGCGCCATCTGCTGTGGTCCGCGGCCCACACCGGGCTGCCGCTCCAGCTGCACACCGGCTTCGGCGATCCGGATCTGCGGCTGGACCGCTGCGACCCGCTCGCGCTCACCGACTTCATCCGCGCGGTGCGCCCCACCGGCTGCTCGCTGATCCTGCTGCACGGCTATCCGTACCACCGCGGCGCGGCCTACCTCGCCGCCGTCTTCCCGCATGTCTACGCCGACGTCGGCCTGTCCCTGACCCACACCGGGGCGCGGGCCGGGGCGGTGCTCGCCGAGATGCTGGAGCTGGCCCCGTTCGGCAAGGTGCTCTTCTCCACCGACGCCTACGGGCTGCCCGAGCTGTACGTGGTGGGCGCCCGGCTCTTCCGGGAGGCGCTGACCGGGCTGCTGACCCAGTGGGTGCGCGAGGGCGCGTGGTCGGGCGGCGACGCGGGGCGGGTGGCGGCGCTGCTCGGCGCGGACAACGCGCGCCGAGTGTACGGTCTCGGCAGCACGATCACCCGTGATCATCAGCCTTGACCGCAGAATCCCCGGTTCGCGGGGCACCGGGCGAGGAGTTTCGTCACGATGGTGGGATGGACGAAGAGCAATTCCTGGAGCGCGCCAAGCAGTTCGCGCTTCACCTGGCCGAGCTTCAGTCGCGTCTCGACCCCGCGTCGTACGATCTGCTGCTGCGCATACTGCACGGCGTCAACGAGGCCATCGTGGGCCGGTCCTCGGGCGGGGCCACCGGTATCGACGTGCCGTTCACCGCGCTCGACCGGGATCTGTTCACCCCCGCTCTCGGACGGGAGCTGGCCCAGCTGACCAGTCTGCTGGGGCCGCACGGGCTGCAGTTGGTCGTCGAGTTCGGCGACCAGCCAGAGCGCGACCGGCGCGAGGTCGAGGCGATAGCCCGGGCCAGCGGCATGGATCCCGGAGGCGCGTGAGGATCTACCGGCGGGTACGGTTCGGCGTGGGCGATGGTGCGTGCCGCCGTCGCCCGCCACGTCAGCGTCGCCGGAGGAGAACGCATGCGGATCAGCGGCACCACCGTCCTGCTCACCGGAGCGACCGGGGGCATCGGGCAGACCCTCGCCCGGGCCCTCGCCTCCAGGGGCGCCGAGCTGCTGCTCACCGGGCGCCGCGAGGAGGTGCTGCGGCCGCTGGCCGAGCGGCTCGGCGCCCGCGCGATCGTGGCCGACCTGGCCGACCGGTCCGATCTGGAGCGGCTCGTCGAGGAGGCGGAGGCGGCGGACACCCGCATCCTCATCGCCAACGCCGCGCTGCCCTCCAGCGGTGACGTCCTCGGCTACGACACCGACCACCTCGACCGCGCCCTCGACGTCAATCTGCGCGCCCCGCTGCTGCTGTCCCGGCTGATGGCACCGCGGATGGTGGCCGCGGGCTCGGGGCAGCTGGTGATGATCGGCTCGCTGTCGGGCCGTACCGCGTCCCCCGGCGCCGCGCTCTACAACGCGGCCAAGTTCGGGCTGCGCGGCTTCGCGCTCGGGCTGCGGCAGGACCTGCACGGCACGGGCGTCGGGGTCACGCTGGTGCAGCCCGGGTTCGTCGGCGACGCCGGGATGTTCGCCGACTCCGGCGCCTCCACGCCGCCCGGAGTGCGCACCATCACCACCGGCCGGGTCGCGGCGGCCACGCTCCGCGGGATCGAACGGAACCGGGCCGAGGTGAACGTGGCCCCGCTGGAGCTGCGCTTCGGCAGCGCCCTCGGCGGCCTCTTCCCCACCCTCGCCGAGCGCGCCCAGCGCGGAGCCGGGGCCGGGCAGACGTCCCGGCAGCTCGCCGACGGACAGCGCGACAAGCGCTGAGCGCGGCGTGGTGTAGGTTCGGGCGACCCCACCGGGAGTTCGAGCGAGGGAGCGGGTTCATGCGTGCTGTGGTGTTCGACGACTTCGGGCGCAGGCCCGAGGTACGGACCGTCGACGATCCCGCCCCCTCCCCCCGCGGCGCGGTGATCCGCGTCGAGGCCACCGGGCTGTGCCGCAGCGACTGGCACGGCTGGATGGGCCACGACGCGGACATCCGGCTGCCGCACGTCCCCGGCCATGAACTCGCGGGCACAATCGAGGAGATCGGCCCCGAGGTCCTGAACTGGCGCCCCGGCCGCCGGGTCACCGTGCCCTTCGTCTGCGCCTGCGGACGCTGCGCCGCGTGCGCGGACGGCGCCCAGCAGGTGTGCGAGCGGCAGACGCAGCCGGGCTTCACCCACTGGGGGTCGTTCGCCGAGTACGTCGCGGTCGAGAACGCCGACGTCAACCTGGTCGGCATCCGCAACGAACTGCCCTTCACCACCGCCGCCTCGCTCGGCTGCCGCTTCGCGACCGCCTTCCGCGCGGTGGTGACCCAGGGCCGGGTCGCCCCGGGCGAATGGGTCGCGGTGCACGGATGCGGCGGGGTCGGACTGTCCGCCGTCATGATCGCGGCGGCTTGCGGGGCGCGGGTCGTCGCGGTCGACATCTCCGCCCGGGCGCTCGCCCTGGCCTCCCGCTTCGGCGCGGCGGTCTGCGTGGACGCGTCCTCCACCCTGGGCTCGGTGGCCGAGGCCGTCGCGGACGCGACGGGCGGCGGCGCCCATCTCTCCGTGGACGCGCTGGGCTCGCCCCGTACCTGCGCGGCCTCCGTGAGCAGCCTCCGCCGCCATGGCCGCCACGTCCAGATCGGCCTGCTGCCGCCCGCCGCCGGAAACCCGATGCTGCCGATGGACCGGGTCATCGCGCTCGAACTCCAGCTGCTGGGCAGCCACGGCATGGCCGCCCACGCCTACGGGCCGATGATGGAGATGGTCGATGCCGGGACGCTGCGGCCGGATCTGCTGGTCACCGACGTCATAGGGCTGGACGCCGTCCCCGAGGCCCTGACCACGCTGACGTCGGCGGCCAGGGGCGGGGTGACGATGATAGAGCCGCATCGCGCACCGCTCTCCGGCCGCTGACGCCGGCTCAGCTCCGGGCGGGCGTCACCGCCGCCTGGTCACCGGCTCGTGGGGCGGGCGGGCGTCCGCTGCCCCGTGGGGTGGGGATGGTGATGTCCCGCATCGCGAAGACCGCCGCGAGGGCGAGGACTCCGGCGGCCGCCCCGCCCCAGGCGACCGTGGAGCCGATCGCCGCGGCGCTCGCCGCGGTCGTGCCGTGCGAGCCCATCAGGGATTGTGCGCAGGCCAGCCCGAAGGTGCCGCCGATCTGCTTGGCGAGGGCCGAGCCCGCGGTCGCGGTGCCCATGTCGGCGGCGGGCACGGAGTTCTGGGTCGCGAGGGTGATGCCGCCCATCGCGGGTCCCGTGCCCAGTCCGGCGATCAGCAGCCAGCCGCAGATCAGGGCCGTCGGTGTCGCCGCGTCCAGGGCGAAGAACGCGGCGGTCCCGGCGGTGAGCAGCCCGGCCCCGGTCAGGAGCACCGGTTTGGGGCGGCCGCTGCGCAGGATGGCGGCGGCGGTGAGCCGGTTGCTCAGCGCCATGCCGGCCATCAGGGGAAGGAGCAGCAGCCCGGAGGTGGTCGCGGAGTGGCCCCGGACCTGCTGGTAGTACAGCGGCAGCAGGATCCCGACCGGCATCGCGGCGGCCTGGAAGAAGAACCCGCCGGTCAGCAGGGCGCTGTAGGCGCGGTGCCGGAAGAGACCGAGCGGCAGCACGGGTACGGACGCGCGGCGCTCGACGGGAACGAGCAGGGCGAGCAGCGCCAGGCCGCCGAGCAGACAGCCCGCCACGGCGGGATCCGTCCACGACGGGGCGCGTCCGCCGTCGGGAGTGCCCTTCAGGCTCAGGCCGGTCAGGGTCAGGGAGAGACCGGCCGTGAGGAGGAGGACCCCCGCGATGTCGAGCCGTCCGGACGGCGCCCCGGCGGGGCGGCGGTCCGGCAGCACCAGACCGAGGACGGCCGCGACGGCCAGGCCGATGGGGAGGTTGAGCCAGAAGGCCCAGCGCCAGCCCGCGTGGTCGGCCAGCGCACCGCCGACGATCGGGCCGCCGACCAGGCCGAGCACCAGCATCGTGCCCATCGCCGTCTGCATGCGGATCAGCCCCTCCGTGCGGGAGGGCGGATTGAGGTCACGGATCAGGGCCATGCCGAGGGTGAGCAGGGCCCCGGCGCCCAGTCCCTGACCGGCGCGGCAGATGATCAGCGCTTCCATCGAACCGGCCAGACCGCAGGCGAGTGAGCCCGCCAGGAACAGGGCGAGTCCGCCCAGCAGCAGTCGGCGGCGGCCGTACAGGTCGGAGAAGCGGCCGTAGACGGGGACGCTGATCGAGGAGGTCAGCAGGTAGGCGGTGACGAGCCAGACGTACCAGCTGTCGTCGCCGCCGATCTGCTCGGTGATGCGGGGCAGCGCGGTGCCGACCACGGTGCCGTCGAGCAGGGCCAGGAAGGCGCACGCCAGCAGGGCCAGCGTGATCAGGGTCCGGCGGCGGGAGGTGAGGTGCGCGTATCCCTCGGATGCGGTCACCGGGCCTCCCCCGGCCCGGCGAGCGCGCCGTGCAGGAAGAGGTCCACCAGTTCGTCCGTGGTCAGCGGGTCGTGCGCGCCCGGCCGCCCGGCGAACATGAGCAGCAACTGGAAGGAGTCCGCGAGCCGTTCGGGGGCGAGCCGCAGGGTCTCCCGGTCCGGCTCCAGCAGGGCGGCCAGGGCCGCGCGCGGTGCGGCGAGCCCCGCCTCACGGTCCGGCAGCTCGCCGCCCTCGCCCGGCCGGCGGGGTGCCCCGCGCTCCAGCCGGCCGGTCGCGGCGAGGGCCCCGACGACGGCGCCGATGCGGGTCATGTGCCCGCGCATCACCTCGGCCGCCTCGGTGAGCCTGGCGGCGAGCGGCTGGTCCAGGTCGATCGCCTCCAGGTGGGCGACCGCGTCGTCGGGGCGCGTGGCCTCGGCCACGCAGGCGGCGATCAGGGTGTCCTTGTCGGGGAAGACACGGAAGATCGTGCCCTCCCCGATGCCCGCGGCCCGGGCGATCTTCGCGGTGGTCACGGCGGCGCCGTATTCGACGACCAGGGGAAGCGCCGCAGCGATGATCATCTTGCGGCGCTGATCGGGGTCCATGGCGGGCGCGCGGCGCCGGGTCGGTGTGGAAGAGGTCTCCGTCATACCTCCGAGAGTACGGAGTGAGTGCTCACTCCGTCAATGAGTGAGCACTCACTCCGCTCCTCCGCAGCGGGCTCAGAACGCGTTCACGCCCGTGAGTTCGCTGGAGAGATCCCACAGCCGCGAGGCGGCCTGGGGGTCGGTGGCCCAGGGCTTCACCCCGCCGATGAGCATGTCGTCGGTGGTGGCCGGCTCGGCGATGTCGCAGTCCTGGCAGTACGCGCCGCCGTGGGCGCCGAGCAGCGGGGAGGTCGCGGCCCAGACGGCCGTCGCCGCGCCCTGCGGGGGCGTCTTGAAGCCCTCGGCGGGCTCGCCGTCCGGCGTCACCCAGCCCAGCCCGTGCCATTCGTCGCGCGGGATGTGGCGCTGGAGCGGGGTGAGGATGCTGCCGGGGTGCACGGCGTAGGCGTGCAGACCGCTGTCGGCGCCGAGACGGTCCAGGTGCAGGGCGAAGAGGGCGTTGGCGGTCTTGGACTGGGCGTAGGCGAGCCAGCGGTCGTAGCCGGTGCGGAAGTGCGGGTCCGCCCAGCGGATGTCGCTCAGGAAGTGGCCGGACGACGCCACGGACACCACCCGGGCGCCGGGGGCGAGCGCGGGGCGGAGGCGGCCCACGAGCGCGAAGTGCCCGAGGTGGTTGATGGCGAAATGGGCTTCCCAGCCGGGACCGACGCGGGTCTCCGGACACGCCATCACCCCGGCGCCGTTGATGACGATGTCGAGGCTGCGGCCGGTGTCGAGGAAGCGGTCGGAGAACGCGCGCACGCTCTCCAGGTCGCCCAGGTCGAGCGCGCCGGGTTCCGCCCCGGGAATGTCCCGCAGGGCTTCCCCGGCGATGCCGGGCCGCCGGGCCGGGACGATGACGCGCGCCCCGGCGCGGGCCAGCGCGCGGGTGGTTTCCAGGCCGAGCCCGGAGTATCCGCCGGTGACCAGGGCCGTGGCGCCGGTGAGGTCGATCCCGGCGGACACGTCGGCGGCGGTGCTGTGGGCGCCGAACCCGGAGGGGAGCTTGCGCTGTTTCGTGATCATGCACAGGACGCTAAAACCTCGACCGCGCGCTAGGTCAAGGTACGGTTCGCCGATGAGCAATGGCTTGAGTATCGGCGCGGTCGCCAAGGCGACCGGGCTGAGTGTGCACGCGCTGCGGTTCTTCGAGCGCGAGGGGCTGTTCCTGCGGGAGATCCCCCGCACCGGTGGCGGGCAGCGGCTCTACGCACAGGCGGATGTGGACTGGCTCGCGCTGTGCGACCGGCTGCGCGCCTCCGGCATGCCGATCGCGAGAATCCGCAGATTCGCCGAACTGGTCCGCCTCGGCCCGGGCAATGAGGCCGACCGGCTCGAACTGCTCCGTGAGCACGAGGAGAACGTACGGGCCAGGATCGGCGAGCTCGGCGCCTGCCTGGAGGTCATCCGGACCAAGGTGGCCGTCTACGAGCGGCACGTGCGCGACGGGACCGCCGCCGGGGTGTGGTCCCCCACGCCGCCGGAGGGGTGACGGACCACCGGCCCCGCCCTACGGCACGCGCACGGTGTCCCGCACCACCCGCACCCGGTCCCCCGCCGCCGGATCGGCCGCGATCGCGGGCACGTTGGCGGGGGTCAGCTCCGGGGCGTGGCCCGGCTCGCCGCCCCGTGGCACCGTCCGCACCACCTGGCTGGGCGGCAGTTCCCCGCCCCGCCCCCGCAGCCGCTGCCACATCACGTCCAGCGCCTGCTGGTAGTAGTACCCGAGCGGGACGTACCGGTTGTCCAGCCCCGGGGTCTGCGCGTCGCTGTGGTGGGCGTGCGTGACCTCGACGTAGCTGACCGTGGAAGTCCCCCGCTGCGCACGGGCGTTGAGCCCCAGATACGGCCGCGAGCTGTGGTTCACCGGCACCCTGGTGTCATCCCGGCCGTGCACGATGAGTGCCGGTTTGCCGTGCAGATCGCCGCTGCGGCGCGTGGCGTCGAGCCCGGCGGCCAGCCGTGCCGCCCAGCCCCGTCCCCCGCGGGCGCCCGGCGACGGAAAGGCGAGCCCGTACACGCAGCGCTCGCCGCGCAGGTTGTAGTCGTGACGGCCGTCCGCGCCACGGGACTTGCTGTCGGCGACGGGCCCGCCGGGCGCGTTCTCGTCGATCAGCGTCCCCGGGGCGGGCGCCCGCCCGGGGCTGGTGCCGAAGGCGGCGGCCAGCTCGGAGCGGCGGTAGGGCACCGGGGTGCCCGAGCCGTCGGTGCGCGCCCATCCGTATCCGCACAGCGCGTCGTCCACGGAGGCGCGCGCGTAGCTCATCGCGTACGAGGCCGGGGTCTGCGGATCGTAGTGCGCGAGCTGCAAGTACCCGGACTGCGGCTGGTATCCGGCGCGCACCAGGGCCCGTGCGGCGAGCCGTGGCAGACCGTCCTCCCCCGCCCGGCGCGCGTCGCGGCGTGTGATGAGCCGGGGGTCGTCGCCGACCAGCGCCGCGCACCGGCGGCGCGCGGCGGGGACGTCCAGGGTGGCGTAGCCCGGCGCGGAGGGTTCGGTGAGGGCGGCGCACGGCTGGAGCAGCGAGGCCAGGGAATTGTACCGGATCAGCGGCAGCCCGGCCACGGGGACGGCGCGCCCGCCCTGGCGCACCCGGATGCCGCCTCGCGGGGCGAGGTTCATCTGCGGTTCGGAGGCGACGACGGCGTCGATGAGCCCGGTACGGTCGTCCTCGCCCGCGGCGACGGCCGCCCCGCCGCCGTTGGAGACGCCGGTGGCCAGGACCGTGGTGGTGGCCGCGGTGTAGCCGCCGGGCGGTGCGCCGCTCGCCCGGTCGCGGTTCAGGACGGCGAGCGCGAGCCGCACCGAGCGCAGCACATCGCGCCCCCAGGTGGCCTGCGGATCGGTCCGGGAGTGCGCCATCTTGTACGCCACCCGGTACGGGCGGGCGGCGTCGAAGCGGGCCCGCTCGGCGTCGGTCAGCCCGGCGTCGAAGGCGCTGCGGCCGCCAGGTTCCGTACGCGGTCCGGTCGTGCCGTCGTAGGCCATGACCGTGCCGGAGTGCAGATCGTCGAAGGCCGGGCCCATGCCCTTGTCGGTGTAGGCGACGGCGCACCCGCGGTGCAGGCCCCAGGCCCCGGCCGTGCCGACCATGCTGTAGACGCCGCCGAGTCCGGTCGCGGGCGCGGCCACCACGCAGGGCCGGGCGCGGTCGAAGGTGTCCGGCACCTGGACGACGAAGCTCACGCTGTCCGCGCCGCGCCCCGCCACCGCCCGGTACTCGGTGCCGGCGATCCGGCCGTCGCCGGGCAGCGGGCGGCCCCGGTCGACGTTGGCCCCGTACAGCCGGCCGAGTCCGCCGCCGGAGCCGGCCGACATCCCGGCGGACGCCCAGACGGCCTGGCGGCGCAGCTCGGCGGTGGTGGGCCGGTCGGGGTCGGCGGGGGCGGGCAGCGGGCCGCGCAAGCCCTCGAAGCCGAGCCCGGCGGTGAGCAGATCGTCGCCCGTGCCGTCGTAGTGCACGGAGGTGAGGTGGTGGAAACCGGGCAGGGGGGCCGCGTCCGCGACGGCGGTGGCGGTGGCGGGGGTGAGGGACGCCGCGGCCAGGGCCGTGGTCAGCAGCAGGGTGGCGTTGCGGCGGTGGCGTACGGATGGCATCGCCAAGGCTCCTCCTCGGGGCGTCACGGCCGCACTCGCGGGGTGCAGGATCACAGCGGCACCGCGCCCGTCGCCATGGCGACCGCGGTCATCACCAGCGTGGTGCCGAACGCCCAGCGGAAGATGAACCGCTGGTGCTCGCCGAGTTGCACGCCGCTCATGCCGAGCAGGATGAACGTCGCGGCGGTGAGCGGGGACAGCGGGAAGCCGGTGGTCATCTGGCCGAGGACGGCGGCGCGGGCGACCTCGGCCGGGTCGGTGCCGAAGGAGTCGGCGGTCCCGGCGAGCACGGGCAGGATGCCGAAGTAGTAGGCGTCGGGGGTGAAGACGAGGCTGAGCGGCATGCTGGTGACGGCGACCAGCGCGGGCAGATGCCCGCCGAGGCCGTCGGGGATGACCCCGACGATCGCGTGGGCCATCTTCCCGATCATGCCGGTGCCGGTGAGGATGCCGGTGAACACACCGGCGGCGAAGATCATGGTGGTGACGAGGACGACGCTGTTGCCGTGCTTCTCCAGCAGGGCCTGCTGGTCCTCCCAGCGCGGGTGGTTGACCAGGAGCGCGATGGCGAACGCGAGCACGAACAGCACCGGCAGCGGCATGGCCTCCAGCACCAGGCAGACCAGCAGGGCCAGGGTGAGGGTCAGGTTGAAGACGGTGAGCGCGGTGCCCGCCCGCGCCGCCACCCGGGGCGTGCCCGGGCCGTCGCCGGTGGCCGCCGCCGCGGTCGGCTCCGGGATCGGCTCCGGGCCGGAATCCCGGCCGAGCGCGCCGAGGCGCGTGCGTTCGCGGCGGCCGATGGCGTACGAGGCGAGCAGCACCCAGCAGATGCCCGCGGCGAAGGCGGGCAGCAGCGGGGTGATCACATCGGAGGTGTCGAGCTTGAGGGCGGCGCCGGCCCGCGCGGTCGGCCCGCCCCAGGGGATCATGTTCATCACGCCCGCGCCGAGTGCGACGACCCCGGCCAGCACGAGCCGGCTCATGCCGAGCCGCCGGTAGACGGGCAGCAGGGCGGAGATGGTGATGAGGAAGGTCGAGGCGCCGTCGCCGTCGAGCCCGACGCACATCGTCAGGACGGCGGTGCCGACCGCGACCCTGACCGGATCGTTCTTCGCGATGCGCAGGATGGCGCGGATCAGCGGTTCGAAGAGGCCCGCGTCGATCATCAGGCTGAAGTAGAGCACCGCGAAGGCGATCATGATGCCGGTGGGGGCGACCTGGGACAGCCCGTCGAGCGCCATCGGGCCGAGTTCGTCCCCGTAGCCGCCGGCCACCGCGGTGACCACCGGTGTCAGCACGAGGGCGACCAGCACCGAGACCCGTTTGAACATGGTGAGCAGCAGGAAGCCGCCGATCGTGCAGAATCCCAGGGCTGCCAGCATGGGCCGCTCGCTTCCTCGTCCGGTCGGGTGTTGCCGATGAGTGTCGGAGCGGCGAAAGATCCGCGTCCAGCATCGAACACAGATCTATCCATGCGTTCTGCGCAACAGTTCCCCCGGACGGCGGTCGCGCATACGCTCGCCGACCATGGACGTCACCCTGCGCCAGCTCACGGCGTACACCGCGGTCGCCCGCGCGGTGAGCTTCACCGCGGCCGCCGCCGAACTGCACGTGTCCCAATCCTCCCTGAGCCGTGCGGTCGCCGATCTGGAACGCACCCTCGGCATGCGGCTGCTGGAACGCGACACCCGCAACGTCGAACTCACCCCGGCCGGGGCGGAGGCGCTGCGGATCGCCGACCAGATCCTCGCCGCGCACCGGGCGGGCCTCGCCCAGCTGGGCCGCTATGTGGCGGGCGAGCGCGGCACGGTGTCGCTGGCCGCGCTCCCCTCGGTGGCGGCCGTCCTCCTGCCGCCGGTCATCTCCGCCTTCCGCGCCCGGCGCCCCGAGATGACCGTACGGCTCCTGGACGGCCTGGAACGCTCGGTGCTCCAGCGGGTCGTGGACGGCGACGCCGACTTCGCCGTGAGCACGGTCCCCCGCCACCGGGCGACCGGCGGCATCCGGCTGCGGCCCCTGGTGCGCGACCGCTTCCACGCGGTGCTCCCCGAACACCATCCGCTCGCCGAGCGGGAGGAGGTCACCTGGGACCAGCTGGGCCGCGAACCGTTCCTCGCGGTCGGTACGGACTCCAGCGTCCGCCGCATGACGGACGCCGCCTTCACCCGGGCGGGCAGGGACGCGGCCCCGGCTGCCGAGGCGTCGAGCGTGGCCACGGTGGGCGGTCTGGTGGCGGCGGGCCTCGGCGTCTCAGCCCTCCCCGCCCTGGTCCACCCCCTGATCCCGCCGGGCCCCGTGGTCCGCCGCCCGCTGGTCGCCCCGGTGCTGGACCGCCGCCTGTACGTGGTCCTCCCGGCGCACCGGGCGCTCCCGCCGGGAGCGGCGCGCTTCCTGGAGGAGCTGGAGGTGTGCCGGGCGGCGGGCCGGGGGCTCCCGGACGGGGTGGCGTGGGAGGAGGCGGACTGATCCATAACTGGCCGGGCACTCCTGGCCATTATTGCGACATCCGCATGAATTGATGCTCGTTCAATGCTGGACCCGCATATGCCCCAGCCCGCAGCCTGAACCGCATGGAGGACCACACCAGCACACGGCAGGGACAGCTCGCGGGACTCAAGGTGGTGGAGTTCGCCCACGTCGTGGCGGGCCCGCTCGCCGGGGGCATGCTCGCCGACCAGGGGGCCGACGTCGTACACGTCGAGCCGCCCGGCGACGGGGACGCCGCCCGGGCCATGGGGCCCCGCCGGGACGGCGTCCCGCTCTGGTTCAAGGTCGCGGGCCGCAACAAGCGCTCCGTGACGCTCGATCTGCACCACGAGACGGGCCGGGAGGTCGCCCGGGAGCTGGTCGCGTGGGCCGATGTGGTGATCGTGACGCTGCGCGCCGGGCGGCTGCGGACCTGGGGGCTGGACTGGGAGGCCGTCCACGCGCTCAACCCCCGGGCCATCCTGCTCCAGATCTCCGGCTTCGGCGCCACCTCCTCCCGCGCGGACGCCCCCGGCTTCGGCAAGATGGGCGAGGCCCGCAGCGGGGTCGTCCACCTCACCGGCTTCCCCGACGGCCCGCCCGTGCACACCGGCTTCTCGCACGGCGACGCCGTCACCGGCCTGATGGGGGCGTTCGCGGTGCTCGCCGCGCTGCACCGCCGCAACACCGACCCGGACTTCGACGGCGAGTGGATCGACCTGGCCCTCTTCGAACCCCTCTACCGCCTCGTGGAGTGGCAGATCATCGCGTACGACCAGCTCGGTACGGCCCCCGAGCGGGCGGGCAACCAGCTCGCGGTCGCGCCCGCCGCCGTCATCAACACCTACCGCAGCGCGGACGGCGACTGGCTCACCGTCACCTCCGCCACCACCCGCTCGGTGCGCAACGTGGTCCGTCTGCTCGGCCTGCCCGACGCCGAGTTCGCCACCGTCGAGCAGCAGCACGCGGGCCGCGACCGGCTGGACACGGCGCTGCGCGAGTGGGTCGCCGGGCGCCCCTCGGCCGAATGCCTGGCGGAGTTCGAACGCGCCGAGGTGGTCGCCTCCCGCGTCTTCACCGCCGCCGACATCGCGGCCGACCCCGTCTACGCCGAGCGCGAGGACATCATCACCGTCGACGACCCCGACCTCGGCCCGGTCCGGATGCAGGCGGTCATCCCCCACTTCCGCCAGGCCCCCGGCGCCGTGTGGCGCACCGGCCCGGCGCTCGGCGAGGACAACGCCATGGTCTACGGGCAGTGGCTCGGCATCGACGACAAGCGGCTGGCGAAACTGGAGGACGACGGTGTCATCTGAACCGTGTGCACCCGCCCGGGTCCCCCTGCGCTCCCTGCTGTTCGTCCCGGGCAGCAGAACCGACTGGCTGCCCAAGGCCCGGGCGGCAGGCGCCGACGCCGCGATCCTGGACCTGGAGGACGCGGTCCCCGATGACGGCAAAGCGGCGGCGCTCGACGCGGTGACCCGCGCCGTCGACGAGGCGGCGGCGCAAGCCGCCACCGGCCGTATGCGGCTGCTGGTCCGCGTCAACTCCCTCGACCGCGCGGCGGGCTGGCAGGCCGCCGACGAACTGCGCGCCGTGGCCCGCCCCGGCCTCTACGGCATCGTGCTGCCCAAGGTCTCCCACGCCGACGACGTGACGGCCGCCGACCGGATGCTGGCGTGGTGCGAGCACCAGCACGGCCTGCCCGAGGGCCACTTCGCGCTCGTTCCCCTGCTGGAGACGGCGCGCGGACTGCGCGAGGCCTACGCCATCGGCCGCGCCGCCGACCGCGTCGCCCACCTGGGCGCGCTCACCGGCCCCGGCGGGGACGTGGAGCGCGCCGTGGGCTACCGCTGGAGCCCGGAGGGCGAGGAGACACGCGCACTGCGCGCCCGGGTACTGCTCGACGCGCGCGCCGCGGACCGCCCCCACCCGGTGGCCGGGCTGTGGACCGACATCGCGGACCTCGACGGGCTGCGCCGCTTCGCCGAGCAGAACCGCGCCCTGGGGTACGAGGGGATGGCGGTGATCCACCCCTCCCATGTGCCGGTCGTCAACGCGGCGTTCTCCCCCGGCCCCGACGAGCTGGCCCGCTGCGCCCGGCTGATCGCGGCGGTGGAGGAGGCCCAGGCGCGCGGGGCCGGGGCCGTGCGGTTCGAGGGGCGGATGGTGGACGAGGCGATGGCGGCCACGGCCCGCCACACGCTCGCCCTGCACGGCTGACTCCCGTCCGCTCGGGGGCTTGCCCTGGAGCGCGCGCTCCAGTCCCGGGGGCTTGCCTTGGAGCGCGCTCCAGCTCCTACAGTCCACCGCCATGGAGACCATGGCGCACAACAGAACACTGGGCCGCGGCGGCATCGAGGTGAGCGCCCTCGGCTTCGGCTGCTGGGCCATCGGCGGTGAGTGGCAGTCCCCCGACGGGCAGCCACTGGGCTGGGGCAGGGTCGACGACGAGGAGTCCGTGCGGGCGATCCGGCGCGCCCTCGACCTCGGTGTCACCTTCTTCGACACCGCCGACGCGTACGGCACCGGCCACAGCGAACGCGTGCTCGGCCGCGCCCTCGGCAAGCACCGCGCCGACGTCGTCGTCGCCACGAAGTGGGGCAACGTCTTCGACGAGCGGACCCGGACCCGCCTCGGACAGGACGACTCCCCGGAGCACGCGCGCCGGGCCCTGACCGCCTCCCTGCGGCGCCTGGACACCGACCACATCGACCTGTACCAGCTGCACATCTCCGACGCCGGGCCGGAGCGCGCCGCCCGGCTGCGCGAGACGTGTGAGGAGTTCGTACGCGAGGGGCTGATCCGCGCGTACGCCTGGAGCACCGACGACCCGGCCCGGGCCGCCGTCTTCGCCGAGGGCCCGCACTGCGCGGCCGTCCAGCACCGGCTGAACGTCCTCCAGGACGCGCCCGGGCTCCTCGCCCTCTGCGCCGAGTCCGGCCTCGCCAGCATCAACCGCAGCCCGCTCGCCATGGGCCTGCTCACCGGCAAGCACGCCGCCGGGCGCGCCCTGGAGGGCGGGGACATCCGCAACGCGCCGCCCGCCTGGCTGCCGGGGTTCACCGCGAACGCCGGGGCCGACCCGGCCTGGCTCCGGCGGGTCGACGCCCTGCGGTCCGTCCTCACCAGCGACGGCCGCACCCTCGCGCAGGGCGCCCTCGCCTGGATCTGGGCCCGCGACCCGCGGACGATCCCCATCCCCGGCTTCCGCACGGTCGCCCAGGCCGAGGAGAACGCCGGCGCCATCGCGAAGGGACCGCTCACCGCCGGGCAGATGGCCGACGTCGAGCGGATCCTGGGGCGGTAGCGGCGGTCAGCGTTGGCCGGAGCCGCGCCCGGCCAACGCTGGGGCGCCCGGCGTCGTCAGTCCAGGGCGGTCAGGTCGAGCCGGGCCAGCCGCTCCGGATCGGCGAGGATGTCGATCGCGACGATCTTGCCGTCCGTGACCGTGAAGCCCAGTACCGAGGCCGGCCTGCCCGCGCGGGTCCCGACCACCCCGACGGCTCCGTTGACCAGCACGGGCCGTGGGCGGGAATCCCCGCCGCCGACGCGGGCGAAGGTGAGCGCCTGGTGGGCCACGCCCTCCGCGCCGAGCACCTCGCGGAACGCGACCGGGGTGGCGGCGCCCGGCGGCGGGCGCGGCTGGCGAGCTGACGGGCCGCGGCCGGGGTGCGGTCGACGATGGGCGCGATCTCGTCGAACGGCACGCCGAACAGGTCGTGCAGGACGAACGCCAGCCGCTCGGCGGGAGCCAGGGCGTCGAGCACGACCAGCAGGGCGAGGCCGACCGAGTCGGCGAGCAGCGCCTGGTCCTCCGGGTCGACCCCGCCCGTACCGCTGAGGACCGGGTCCGGCACATGCGCCCCGAGGGGTTCTTCGCGCCGTGCGGTGCGCGAGCGCAGCATGTCGAGGCACACCCGGCCGACGACCGTCGTCAGCCACCCGCCCAGGTTCGCCACCTCGCTGGTGTCGGAGCGGCTGAGCCGCAGCCAGGCCTCCTGGACGGCGTCGTCGGCCTCGCTGAGCGAGCCCAGCATGCGGTGGGCCACCGCCCTCAGATGGCCGCGGTGTGCCTCGAAGGTCTCCGCCAGGAACGCGTTTCCGCCCATCGGCCCTCTCTCGTCATCGGTTGTCATCAGAACACTGACGTACGGCCGCGCCGGATGTGACAGGGCGGGCAGACACCGCCGTGGGCCGGTACGCCCGTTCGGTCCCCCAGCCCTTGACGCGCCGCGGCGCCCTGGCTACATAACTTGGGAGCGCTCCCAACCCGTTTCACCGTTTCCAGGCATCGTTGTCATGCTCGGGGCAATCGCCCGGGGCCCCGACCGCTCCCCCACCAGGAGTCGCCCATGCGTACGACCGCCCCCGGCGGTGCCACCCCCCGCGTCATGGCCGTCGTGTTCGCCGCCCTCGCCGCCCTGCTGCTGTCCCTGCCCTCCCTCGCACCACCCGCCCGTGCCGTCGGCGGATTACCCGTCGCGGGCGGATTGCATGTCGCGGGCGGCAAGCTGGTCGAGGGCAACGGCAGCCCCTTCGTCATGCGCGGCGTCAACCACGCCCACACCTGGTACGCCTCCCGGACCGCCCAGGCCCTCTCGGACATCAAGGCGCTGGGCGCCAACACCGTGCGGGTGGTGCTGTCCACCGGGGACCGCTGGGCCAAGAACGACACCGCCGATGTGGCGAACGTCGTCGCGCAGTGCAAGCGCGCCCGGCTCATCTGTGTGCTCGAAGCCCATGACACCACCGGCTACGGCGAGCAGGGCGGCGCCATCACCCTCTCCCGCGCCGCCGACTACTGGATCAGCGTGCGCTCCGCCCTCGCGGGCCAGGAGAGCTACGTCGTCGTCAACCTCGGCAACGAGCCGTACGGCAACACGGGCGCCAGCGCGTGGACCGCCGACACCAAGGCCGCCATCCGGAAGCTGCGCACCGCCGGAATCCATCACGCCCTGATGGCCGACGCCCCCAACTGGGGCCAGGACTGGGGCTTCACCATGCGCGACAACGCGGCTTCGGTCCTGGCCGCCGACCCGGACCGCAACACCGTGTTCTCCGTCCACATGTACGGAGTCTTCGACACCGCCGCCGAGGTCAAGGACTACCTCACCCGCTTCGTGGGCGCCCAACTACCGCTCGTCGTGGGCGAATTCGGCCACAACCACTCCGACGGCAACCCCGATGAGGACGCCATCATGGGATACGCCCAGGCGCTCGGTGTCGGCTATCTGGGCTGGTCCTGGAGCGGCAACAGCGGCGGTGTCGAATACCTGGACATGGCCACCGGATTCAACGCCGCGGCGCTCACCGGCTGGGGACAGCGGATCTTCAAGGGTGCGAACGGCATCGGCTCGACGTCCAGAGAAGCCACGGTCTACCGCTCCTAGCCAACCCCAGATCAGAAGGGCCTCCACCATGCCCAAGTCCCCTCTCCCACGTACCGCCGCCGCCCTGCTGGCCGGAGCGCTGCTGTTCGCCGCCGCGCCCACCACCCAGGCGGCCGTGGCCGCGCCCTCGGCCGTCCACGTCAACCAGCTCGGCTATCTGCCGGACGGCCCCAAACGTGCCACCGTCGTCAGCGCGAGCAGCACCGCCCTGCCCTGGCAGCTGCACGACGCGTCCGGCGCGACGGCCGCCTCCGGCACCACCACCGCGGGCGGCGCCGACGCCGCCTCCGGCGACTCCACCCAGCTGGTGGACTTCTCCTCGTACCGGGGAACCGGCACCGGCTACACCCTCACCGTGGACGGGCGGACCAGCGATCCGTTCGACATCCGCGCGGGCCTGTACGACGGGCTGCGCGCGGACGCGATGTCCTTCTTCTACCAGCAGCGCAGCGGCACCCCCATCGAGGCCCGGCTCGCCGGCGCGGCGTACGCGCGCCCGGCCGGGCACCTGGGTGTCGCGCCCAACACGGGCGACACCAGCGTGCCCTGCCAGCCCGGGGTGTGCGACTACGCGCGAGATGTCCGCGGCGGCTGGTACGACGCCGGTGACCAGGGCAAATACGTGGTCAACGGGGGCATCGCGACCTGGCAGCTGGTGAACTCCTTCGAGCGCGCCAAGCGGGCCGGGCACGCCGCGGCGCTCGGCGACTCCACCCTGCGCGTGCCGGAGCGGGGCAACAAGGTGCCCGATGTCCTCGACGAGGCGCGCTGGGAGCTGGAGTTCCTGATGCGGATGCAGATCCCGGAGGGGAAGCCGCTCGCGGGCATGGCCTTCCACAAGGTGCATGACGCGGCCTGGACCGGCCTGCCGACCCGCCCCGAACAGGACTCCCAGCCGCGCCAGCTCCACCCGCCGTCCACCGCCGCCACCCTCAACCTGGCGGCCGCGGCGGCGCAGTGCGCACGCGTCTACGCCCCCTACGACGCGGCCTTCGCCGCCCGCTGCCTCGCCTCGGCGCGCCGCGCCTGGACCGCCGCCCAGGCCCACCCCGGCCTGCTCGCACCGGACTCCGACAGCACCGGCGGCGGCGCCTACGGGGACACCCGGGTCGGCGACGAGTTCTACTGGGCGGCCGCCGAGCTGTACGCCACCACCCAGGAGAGCCAGTACCGGGACGCGGTGACCTCCTCGCCCTTCCACACCGCCGACGACGTGTTCACCGCGGGCGGGTTCGGCTGGGCCGACACCGCCGCCCTCGGCCGCATCACCCTGGCCACGGTCCCGAACAAGCTGCCCGCCACCGACCTCGCCCGCGTCCGCGCCTCCGTGGTCACCGCCGCCGACGGCTACCTGGCCACCATGAGCCGCCAGGGATACGCCGTCCCCCTGCCCGCCGACGGCTACGTCTGGGGCTCCAACAGCCAGGTGGCCAACAACGCGAGCGTCATCGCCATCGCCTACGAACTCACCAAGCAACCCCGCTACCGCACCGGGGCGCTGGAGGCCCTGGACTACCTCCTCGGCCGCAACGCCCTCGGCCAGTCCTACGTCACCGGCTACGGCGACCACACCTCCCTCAACCAGCACCACCGCTTCTGGGCCCACCAGTACGACGCCTCCCTCCCGCACCCGCCCGCGGGCTCCTTCGCGGGCGGCCCGAACGCGGCACTGCAGGACCCGGTGGCCCAGGAGAAACTGGCGGGGTGCGCGCCCGCGAAGTGCTACATCGACGACATCGGCTCGTACTCCACCAACGAGGTGGCCATCAACTGGAACGCCCCGCTGGCGTGGCTGGCCGCGTTCGCCGCCGAGCGCTGAGCGCCGAAAGCTGAGCCCTCAACGCCATCGGTGAGCCACCGGCCGGTGCCTGACAACGCGCGAGCGTCGCAGCGGGCGCCGGCCGGTGGCCTCTTTCAAGTCAGCGCGGCAGCTGGGCCTCGATCGCCTCGACGACCTCCGCCGCCTCCGGCTCGGTCCGCGGCCGGAACCGGCCGGCCACCTCGCCCTGCGGCGAGACCAGGAACTTCTCGAAGTTCCACTGCACGTCCCCGGCCTCCCCCGCCGCGTCCGGCGTCCGGGTCAGCTCGGCGTAGAGCGGATGCCGCTGCTCGCCGTTGACGTCCGTCTTCTCCAGCAGCGGGAAGGAGACACCGTACGTGGTCGAGCAGAACGTCTCGATCTCCTCCGCCGTCCCCGGTTCCTGCCCCGCGAACTGGTTGCACGGGACCCCGAGCACGGTGAAGCCGCGCCCGGCGTACCGCTGCTGCAACCGCTCCAGCCCCTCGTACTGCGGCGTCAGCCCGCACTTGGACGCCACGTTGACCACCAGCACCGCGGCACCCTGATGCGCGCCGAGGGTGGTCGGCTCGCCGGACAGGGTGCGCAGGGGAATGTCGTACAGACTCATCGCGGATACCACCTTCGTCGTCAGCCAATGCGCCCAATCTATGCCCTGCGGGCGCCGCCACGTCTGCCGGGGACTACGCGCGCCCGCCTGCCCCGCCGGGGCGCTCCGGCGGCCGGGCGGACAGCGCCCGGATCACAACTTGACCACGGATCACACACAAACTTTTCACTTTTCAATTACCGCAGTTATGGTCAGCTCCTCGAGTTTCACTCAAGGGGGGACCATGTCCTGGAATAACCACCCAACACCGCCGCCTCCGGGTCCGGGTCCGACGCCTCGTCGGCCGAGATGGGCCCGTAAGCGCGTCGCGATACCGGCGGCGGCCGCGCTGCTGTTCGTCGGCATGGGCATGGGCGGGGCGGACGGGGAGGACGCCAAGGCGGCAGGCCGGGCCAAGCCCGCGCCCACGGTGACGGTGACGGTCACCGCGAAGCCCGCCCAGATCAAGCACAAGGCCGAGCCGACGCCGACCGTCACGGTCACGGTCACGAAGACCGTCACGGCCGAGCCCAGGCCCGGTGCCACGCCGAAGCCGAAGGCGACGAGGAGCGCCGAGGCACCCGCCGACACATCGGGATCGGGAGCCGGGACGGGCTCGGGGTCGGGATCCGGGACCGGGTCGGGGTCGGGGTCGGGATCCGGGTCCGGTGGTTCGTCTTCCGGGGCGGGGAGTGGGGCCACGGCCAGGTGCGAGGACGGGACGCTGTCGTACGCCGCACACCATCAGGGCGCCTGCTCGCATCACGGCGGGGTCGCCGTCTTCTACCGGTGACACGGCGACGGGGCGCGCCGCGGTGGCGCGCCCCGTCGTGTGCGGGCCGGTGTGCGGCTACTCCGGCGGGGTCGGGGTTTCGTGGTTGCGGTACATCGCCTGGATGTCGAGTTCCAGCTTGACCGTCGGTCCGACGACCGCGATGCCGCGGGCGAGCATGTTGCGCCAGTTCAGCGTGTAGTCCTCGCGGTGGAGTTCGGCGGTGGCGCGGGCCGCGCAGCGCAGTTCCTGGTCGTATCCGCCGTTGACCGCGCCGAGGTAGGTGGTGTCGAGGGTGACGGAGCGGCTGACACCGTGCATCGTCAGGGGGCCCTGGATGTTCCACTTGGCGCCGCTGCGCCAGGTGAAGCGGTTGCTGACGAAGTGGATGTCCGGGTAGTTCTCGACGTCGAGGAAGTCGGCCGAGCGCAGGTGGTTGTCCCGGGTGTTGTTGCCGGTGGAGATGCTGGAGGCGTCGATGAGGACCTCGATGCGGGAGTCCTCGATGCGCTCGGCGACATGGATGCCACCGCGGAAGCGGGTGAAGCGGCCGTGCACGTTGGCCATGCCGACGTGGCGGGCGATGAAGCGGATGGCGGTGTGCGGGGGGTCGAACAGCCAGGTGCCGGGCGGGGGGAGTTCGAGCTGCTGGGAGGGCTGCATCGGGATGCGCTGGGGGTCGGCGCATTCGCCCGGCCTGATCTCGGTGGTGAGACGATGGGGCTCCAGGCCGCTGCCGGTGATCAGCACCGAGTACTCGCCCGGCTCCAGGGTGGCGACGAACAGCCCGTGGGGGTCGGTGGTGGCCTTGATCGCCTGCTTGCCCGCGCCGCGGGTCGCGGTGATGGTGACCTCGACACCGCCCAGCGGCTGGCCGACGGGGTCCAGGACCTCGCAGCTGAAGGCACCGGCACCGACGGGCATGGGGAGGCGGAGACCCGATCCACGGTTCGGGCGCTTGGTTCGCATGCGCCGGAGCAGTGCGAGCGGTGTTGCAGTCATCTCTCTAAGGTTTCTCTCGGTAACGGGGTCTCCCCATGATGAGGGGCGCTGGGGGACGTCACCCATCAGGGGCGGTTGTATCGGCCAACGGCCTCGGCCTCGTACACACCGTTCATGAGGTGGCACGCGACAGTACGAGGTCGAAGTCGGCGCGACGAAAGGGGGTGCTGACACCGTAGCGGGTGGCGAGGGCGGGGTCGTCGACCAGGGTGAAGTCCTGCACCAGGCTCCGTTTGACGGCGAACACCGCGTCGGACTCCACATACGGGCTGCCCGCCACGAAGACATGGGTGGTCAAGGTGGCGTGCCCGGCGGCCTCGGCGATGACGTGGATGTGCGCGGGCCGGTACGGATGCCGGCCGGTGGCGCGCAGCAGGGCGCCGACCGGTCCGTCGGTGGGGATGGGGTACGGACTCGGTACGCAGGTGCGGAACCAGAAGCGGCCCTCGGCGTCGGCGGTGAACAGCCCGCGCCCGTTGCCCTCCGGCTGGACGCCGGGCTGCTGCACATCGTAGAAGCCCTGGTCGCTGGCCTGCCAGACGTCGAGGACGGCTCCGGGCAGCGGGGTGCCGTCGGTGCCGGTCACCCGGCCGGTGACGACGCAGGGTTCGCCGGTGCCCACGAGGTCGATGGTGTCACCGAGGTCCCGGCGCGGCGATCCGGTCAGGTGGAAGGGGCCGAGAATGGTGGGTTCGGTGGCCCCCTCCGCCCCGCGCCCGTTGATCGTCTCGACCAGCGTGGAGATCCCGAGGACATCGGAGAGCAGGATGAATTCCTGCCGGGTGTCGGTGCAGTGACGGCCGGTCTCGGTGAGGAAGCCGATCGCCGCCTCCCACTCCTCGGGGGTGGGCTCGGTCTCGCGCACGAAGTTGTGCAGATGTCGGGCCAGGGAGGTGAGGAGAGTGTGCAGCCGTGGGTCGGGGGTGGCGGCGAAGCTGTCGATGACGGCTTCGGTCGCGGTGTCCTCGGTGACGTCGGTGGCCATGCCTCTCCCCTTCGCTTCGTACGCCGCGTGTGCCGCGTACCGTCAGTGGTCCTCCTGGTGTGCGGGGCGCGCATGTCCGAGGATCTGCCTCAGCGCACCGGTCAGCAAGCCCGCCGCCTCCGGCGAGGCCGTGGCGTGGCGGAAGCCGATGTAGTTGTCGGGGCGGGCCAGCAGGGCGCCGCCGTCGCCGATTTCGCGCAGTGCGGCCCAGTCGCCGTACGGGTCCTCGTACTCCTGACCGGGCCCGATGACGACGGTGGCGATCTCGATGCCCAGTGCGCGGCCCGCGGCCTCGGCCGCCTGTCGCCAGCGGTCCCCGCCGATGCCGGTGAAGACGGTGAACCGGCCGTGGCCGCCGAGGTCCAGGGTGGAGAGCCGGTCACGGCCGCGGGTGACCCAGGCGTGCGGCAGCTTGGCGCCGGGCCGGGTGGAGGGCTGGTGGTACAGCTCCGGGTCGCGAACGAAGCCGGGGTCGGGGGTGCCGTCGGGGACGACGGCGGCCGAGGCGTACCGCTGGTTCATCTCCACGCCGTGCGCGTTGAACTCGTACACCTTGGCGGCGATGGCCTCCCGCAGCCGCTGCCGCTGCTTCTCCGCCTCGGCGGTGGCGTCCTTGCGGGCGGCGACGTTGCGCCACATCTGCTCGGGGTCGGCGGTGGACAGCACGTTCAGCGCCTCGAAGACCGGCGCGGTCTCGCCGATGCTCTTGTTGGCGCGTTCGACGATCTGCCGCCCGACCGGGGCCCGCTCGGCGGAGTAGCTGTCCAGGAGGGCGGGCGCGGCGGTGCCGTCGAGGACGTGGCGGAGCTTCCAGGCGAGGTTGTACGCGTCCTGGATGGAGGTGTTGGAGCCCAGGCCGTTGGAGGGCGGGTGGCGGTGGACGGCGTCGCCCGCGCACAGCACCCGCCGGTCGGCGTAGTCTTCCGCGTACAGGTGGTTGACGGTCCACGCCGAGGTCGAGGTGATACGGACCGGGATCTCGTCGTCGCCGAGCAGGCGGCGCACCACCGACAGCGCGAACTCCTCGGTGAGGTCCGGCGGACCGGCCTCCAGGTCGTACCCCCACACCACCATCCACTCGGTCCAGGGGCGCACGCAGCGCACCAGTCCGGCGCCGATGCCCCCGACGGTGGCGCCGGGGGCGAGCACCCAGTAGAGCGTGGAGGGGCGGTGGGCGGTGAGGGCGGTCAGGTCCGCCTCGAAGACGATGTTGAGGCTGCCCGCGACTCCCATCCGCCCGACGGTGGGCAGCCCGGCGTTCTCGGCGACGCGGCTGCGCCCGCCGTCCGCGCCGACCAGGTAGCGGGCCCGCACGCGGTAGGTGTCGCCGCGCAGCCGGTCCCGTACGGTCGCGGTCACGCCCTCGTCGTCCTGCTCGTGCGCGAGGTATTCGGTGTCGAAGCGCAGCGCGGTGCCCCGGGCGACGGCGGCGTCCACCAGGACGGGTTCCATGAGGTGCTGCGGCATGTCGCACAGGGGGCTGGGCCCGGCCAGTTCGTGTTCTGCCTGGACGCGCGGGTCGTTGCCCCAGGAGCGCAGCCGCCCCAGCTCCTCGCCCGCGAGGCTGGTGCAGAACACGGTGTTCCCCATGAGGTGCTGCGGGGTGGCCCGGTCCCGTACCCGCTCCTCGACACCGAGGTCGCGCAGCACCTCCATGGTGCGCTGGTTGGTGATGTGCGCGCGGGGCGTGTCCGCGAGGCGGCCGTACCGGGTGACCATCATGTTGGGCACGCCGTAGGTGCTCAGGGCGAGCGCCGTCGCGGCTCCGGCCGGGCCGCTGCCGACGACCAGTACGTCGGTCTCGACGGTGTCCACTGGGTGAGGCTCCTCTCCTGGTGGCCGGTCCTTCGCCGATCCCGGCCAGTTTGATGATCTTGATCCAGGAGGGGACGGCGGAGGTGTCTCAATACGAGACACCCGGCCCGTATACGGTGAGGTCCCTGTGACGAGCATCGACGACACCCCGGCCACCCCGGCTCTCGACCCGGTACGACGGGCCCGTGAGCGGTTCCTCGCCGGGCGGCCGCCGGGCGAGGACATCCCCGACGAGCTGGCCGAGGCGTGGCGGCGGGCCCGGTTCCTGGGCGTACGGCGGGATGTGACGCCGCCGCCCGCCCCCGTACCCGCGCACTCCCCGCTGCTGGCCGCCGCGCGTCCGGTGCTCGACCGCGTCCTGCCCGCCCTGGCCGGCGGCGACACGGCGCTGGTGCTCGCCGACTCGCGCTGCCGGGTGCTGTGGTCGGGCGGCGGTCCGGCACCGGCTGCGGGTCGCGATCTGTCCGAGCGGGCGGTGGGGCACAACAGCGCGGTGCTCGCGCTGCGCCTCGGGCGCCGGGCGGAGGTGCACGGCCCCGAGCACGTCCTGGACCTGTGGCAGGGGCTGTCGGCGGTCAGCGTTCCGGTGTACGAGCCGGGGGCGGACCGCCCGGCCGGGACCGTCACGGCGCTGGCCCCCTCGCGCGAGGACCGCGCGCCCCATCCGGGCGCGGCGCTCGCCGAGGCCACCGCGTTCGCGGTCGCGTCGGAGCTGCTGGGCCGGGCCCGGCCCCCGGAGCGGCTGCTGCTGGACGCGTATCTGCGCAAGGCGCCGGAGGGGCGCGCGGTGGTGGCGCTCGACGGCGGCAGCCGGATCGTCAGTCCCGGGGCGGCGCGGCTGCTGTCGGACGAGACGCTGGCCCGGCTGGAGCGCCGGGCCACGGAACTGCTGCGGGATGCGGGAGCGGCGGACGGGCGGCGGGCGCGGGAGTTCCCGGTGCCGGACGGGGCCGGGCTCGTCGTCCGTATGACACCGGTCGTGCGCGAGGGCGACGGCGAGGTCATCGGCGCGGTGGCGGTGGCCCGCCCGGCTCCGGCGGCCGGTCCTGCGCGGACGGAGCGTACGGCGGGGCAGGACGGCGGCGGCCGGGAGCGGCTGCCGGGGCTGGCCGGCACGTCGGGGCCGTGGCGGGTGGCCGTCGCGCGGGCGACCGGGCTGGCCGCGAGCGCGGAGCCGCTGCTGCTGACCGGGGAGGCGGGCGTCGGCAAGTCCTCGCTCGCCCGTGCCCTGTTCGCCTGGCGCGGCACCGCCGCGCCCCTGGTGGTGGACGCCGCCGAGGGCGCGCCCGGTGCCGTACCGCGCTGGTGTCACGCCCTGGCGGAGGGGGACGGCGCGCCCCCGCTGCTCGTGCTGCACGCCGAGCGGCTGGACCAGCCCGATGTGGCCGCGCTGCTCTCGCTGCTGGCGCGCCGGCCCGAGGTGCCGCTGACGGCGACGCACACCCCGGGCACCGGGGTCGGCCCGTGTCTGCGGCGGCTGCTGGACCTGCTCACGGCCCGTTCCGTCGCCCTGCCGCCGCTGCGCGAGCGCGTCGAGGACATCCCCGTACTGCTGCCGGGGCTCGCCGGGCGCCCCTCCCCCGGCCGCCCGCCGCTGTCGTGGAGCCTGGACGCGCGCCGGGCCCTGGAACAGCACGACTGGCCGGGCAACGTCGCCGAACTCTCCCAGGTGGTACGGGAGGTGGCCGAGCATCGCCGCGCCACCGGCCCGGTACGGCGCGGGGAGCTGCCGCCGGACCTGCGGGTGCCGCCCGCCGCGCGGCGGCTCAGCGGGATGGAACGGGCCGAGCGCACCGCGATCCTGGAGGCGCTGCGCCGCCACGGCGGCAACAAGGCACGCGCGGCCGAGTCCCTGGGCATCGGCCGGGCCACCCTGTACCGCAAACTGCGCGCCCTGGGCGTGGCTCAGCTCCAGCCGCCGCGCTGACGGCCAGTAGGGTTTTCCGCACGGTCGTGTTCATGTCGTTCGAGGGGGAACCGTGGGGGCTGGCGACACCGGGGGCGCGGGGCGGGCGGACGTCGTCGTCCTGACCGCGCTGGAGATCGAGTACCGGGCCGTACGGGCTCATCTGGACGATCCGCGTCCGGTCCGGGCGGAGCGCGGCTCCCTGTTCGAGACGGGCGTCCACCGCTCCGCGGCCCGGCCCGGCGGGCGGCGGGTGGCGATCCACATGACGGGCCCGGGGAACCCGGGCGCGGCGGCGCTGGTCGAGCGGGCGGCGGCGCTCTTCGCGCCGCGGGCCGTGCTGTTCGTCGGCGTGGCGGGCGGCGTCAAGGATGTCGCGCTCGGCGATGTGGTGGCCGCCGACGCGGTCTACGACTACGAGACCGGCAAGGACACCGAGTCCGGGTTCCTGCCCCGGCAGAAGTCCCATCAGCCCGCCTACGGGCTGGTGCAGCTGGCCCGGAGCGTCGCCGCGGCCGACGACTGGCAGCGGCGGATCCTGCCCGGCGGCGGCGCGCCGCGCCCGCGCGCCCATGTCAAGCCGATCGCGGCGGGCGGCCGGGTGGTGGGGCACGAGCGCTCCGACGTCGGCCTCCGGCTCGCGGCCGTCGCCGGGGACGCGATCGCCGTCGATATGGAGGGCTTCGGCTTCCTCGCCGGCGCCTACGTCAACCAGCACCTCGACGCGCTGGTCATCCGGGGCGTGTCCGATCTGCTGGGCGACAAGGGCGGGGCGCACGACGAGCACTGGCAGCCGGTCGCCTCCCGGCACGCGGCCGCCTTCGCCTTCGAACTGATCGGGCGGCTCCCCGGCGCGGAGACGGCACCCGGCGCGCCCGCCCGGCGCCGGGCCAAGCTCACCATCCGGGAACTCGGCGGTCTGGCGGACCTGTTGCTGGAGGTGCCCGGCCTGTCCTCCCCCACCGGCTGGCAGCAGCTGCTCGACGAGCTGCCCACCGTCGGCACCGCGGTCGCCCGGCAGTCGGCGAGCCGGGCGGAGGCCCTGGCCCTGCTGCGGAGCTGCGAGGCGCACCGGGCCCTGGGCGAGCTGGTGTCCGTGGTGGACGTCCTGGCCCCCGGCGCCCCGGCGGCGGCCGAACTCGGCCGCCGCGTCGAGGAATTGGGCCTGACCTGAGGGCTCCCGGGGGGCGGGAGGGGTGTCGCGGGGGGCGTGCGGGGCATACAAGTTGTCCGGAGTCCGCGCGGGCGGCGCTTGCCTGTGGCAGGGTCTTCCGGCGGGATCATCGGCGGCGGGGACCGGTGATGCGGGTACGGGGGAGGCACGGCATGGCGGCCACGCGGGAAGGCGGCCTCAGATCGGTCCATCATCTGGTGTCGGCTCTGAAGGAGTTCCGCTGTCTGACGGATCCGGATTCGCGCGCACTGTGTCTGGACCTGGTCGCGATGGAAATGGAGACCACGTCCGTCCCGGTGCGCGGCCATCGCGTCACCGACTACTTCCTGGTGGAGCTGGCCCGGGAGTGCCTGGAGAACGTGCGGATGATGCGCGCGCTGCGCGCCTCGCTCGCGGTGATGGCGCCGGGCACGGACGCCATGGACCGCCTCGATTCGGTCGTGGAGCAGATGACGGCCCGTCCGGTGCTGCCGGCCCCGGCGGCCGGGGGCTTGCGGTCGCTGCTGGAGGACCTGGAGATCGGGCACCTGGGCCAGCTGTGCCGGGCCGCGGCGGGTCCGCTGCAGGACGTCCCGGCGGTCACCGGCCCCTGGCACGCCTTCGAGGAGCTGAGCCGGATGAACGCGCGGCCGGACGGGCTGCCGCCGGGGCTCGCCCTGGTGGAGTATCTGGCGGCGTCGGCCCAGCCGCTGCGGAGGGCCGACGCGCTGCGGGCGTGGGCCGATGAGCAGGCGCGGGAGCTGGACCTGACCTCGCACTTGAGATCGCTGCGCCAGCAGGTGGGGCATGCCGCCCCGGCCGAGCCGGACGACGCGTACCTGGTGATCCGGCTGCTGCCGCAGGAGGAGCCGGGCCGTTACGAGCTGTCGTCCTGGCACAGCTACGACCCCAGCGGCTGGCATCCGGTCCGCGGCCCGGTCACCCAGGTCACCGCCGCCACCGCCGAACGGGCCGTGCAGGAGCTGGTGTACGCGGCGGAGGAGGAGTGGGAGGACGCCCGGTGCATCCATCTGGAGTTCCTGCTGGGCCCCGACGACCTGAATCTGCCGGTGCACCTGTGGCGCAAGGAGCTGGACAGCACGATGGCCACCCCGCTGTGCATGGACTACCCGGTGGTGGTGCGGAGCCTGGAGCGGAGTCAGACCAGACGCTGGCACCGCCCGTGGAACCAGCGCTGGCAGCTCTTCTCCGGGCGGCCCGAACTCGCCAGACAGCTCGTCGTCGAGGGCCAGGATCCGGACAGTCCGCGCTCGGGCGATCCGGCCGCCCTGCTGGCCCGGCTCCAGGCGGATCCGCATGTCGTCGCGCTGATCCTGGGCTCGCCGCCGGGCGGCGCCGGTGAGGGTTCGTACGAGGCGCTGGCGGCCTGGCGGGCGGGAATCCCGCTGGTGGCGTGGGATCGCCGGCCCACCCGGGATCCGGCGTTCGTCCAGTACTTGAGACAAAAATCGGACGACGCCGGCGGGGACCTGGCACGGCTCCGCGAAGCCGTGACAAAGTTACGTCTGGACGCCCATACGATCGACTCCGCGGAGCGGGAGCACCACCCGGGGCAGCATGTGGTGCTCGTCTGGGACGACCCGACCCGGCCCGTGGAGACGCAGGGACGCATGACGGGGCCGGACGAGGGGTTGGGCAGTCGATGAGCGACGCAGAGCCTGCACGGCGGCACAACGGGCGGATCCCGGGCGGCGAGGGCTCCGCCTCCGGGCCCCTGCCGGCCGGCATACCGCGCCCCTGGTGGATCTACCAGGGCACCGGGCGCCCGCTGCACGACGTCAGCCTGGAGGACATCCTTCCGCCCCCGCCGCCCTGGCGCACCTTCGGCGGCGTCTCGGCCGGCCCGGTGGACGCGGACGGCGCGTTATCCGACCCGGACGAGCCGCCGACCGAGCCCCCGGCGCCGCCGGAGGACGCGCAGGACACCGCGCGACGGCTCGGCGCGACTCCGCTCGGCCTGCGGTCGGAGGCGGAGGAGGCGGACGTGGTGAACGCCGCGCTCATCCTGCGGCGTCCGCTGCTGGTGACCGGCCGCCCGGGCACGGGCAAGTCGACGCTGGCGTACCGCATCAGCCGGGAACTGGGCCTGGGCCGGGTGCTGCGCTGGCCGATCACCACGCGTTCCACCCTGCGGTCGGGTCTCTACGGCTACGATGCCGTCGGCCGTGTGCACGCCGCGGCGGCCGGACAGGCGGCTGAGGAGGACGGACACGAACCCGGACCGGAGGACATCGGCGACTTCCTCCAACTCGGCCCGCTGGGCACCGCGATGCTGCCGCACCGCCTCCCCCGCGTCCTGCTCATCGACGAATTCGACAAGAGCGACATCGATCTGCCCAATGACCTCCTCGACATCTTCGAGGCCGGTGAGTACTCCATCCCCGAGCTGGTGCGCATCCGCAGGCGGCGCCCGGCCGTATCGGTCCTCACCGACGACCCCGACCGCAGCACCGTCATCGCCTCGGGCCGGGTGCGCTGCCGCGCCTTCCCCATCGTCGTCATCACCAGCAACGGGGAGCGGGAGTTCCCGCCCGCCTTCCTGCGCCGCTGTCTCCAGCTGCGGCTGCCCGACCCGGACGCCGACCGGCTCGCCGCCATCGTGGCCGCGCACCTGGGCAGAGCGGACGACCCGCGCGCGCGGGAACTCATCGACATGTTCCTGGAGCGCAGCCGCCACGAAGGCGGTCTCGCCGCCGACCAGTTGCTCAACGCGGTGTATCTGGTGACGGCCCGTTCCGAGACCCCGGGGCCCGAGTGGGAGGAGCTACTGCGCGCCGTCTGGCACCGGCTGGACGCCGCAGGCTCGACATGACACAGGACCCAGGCGGCGGGTCCGGTGAGCACGGCCCACGGGACCTCGACTGGCAGCAGATCGCCGATGCCTTCTGGCTGGCCGTCTGCAAGGCCGAAACGGACCGTGGGCCCCGCCGGCCGGCGCCCGGCCCGCTCCCCGCGCCCCCGCGAGGCGACAGCCCGGCGCCCGCCGACGACCGGCCCCCCGAGCCGCCGGAGGACGACGGCGGGCGGCGGCCCGAGCCCGCGCCCGAGCCGGCCGTCTCGGCGCCGCAGCCCGTGGAACTCGTCGACGTGCCCGACGCGCCGGAGGATCCGGACGGGACGGAACCGGCGCTGGTCACCGACGTCATGGTGCCCGCGCCCCGGCTGACCGCCGCCGGGCCGCTGGTCGCCGAGCGCGCCGTCTCCCGGGCGCTGCGCCCCCTCAAGCGCACCGCGCCCTCGCCGGTCGAGCTGGAGGTCGACGAGGAGGCCACGGCCGAGCGGGCCGCCCGCGACGGGCTGTGGCTGCCGGAGTGCGCGCCCGTCCAGGAGCGCTGGATGGACGCGGTCCTGGTGCTGGACTGCGGCAGCTCGATGGTGGTGTGGCGGCGCACGGCGGCGCGGCTGGTCACCGTGCTGGAGCGGACGGGTGCCTTCCGGGGCGTCCGGGTGCACCGGATGAACACCGACCACCCGTGGACGGTGGATCATCACGACTCCCCGGTGGACGGCATGTCCCCGCGCGGGAAGCGGGCGGTGCTGGTGCTCACCGACGGCATCGGCGCGGCCTGGGGCGACGAGAGCGCGCAGCGCGCCCTGGGGCGCTGGGCCCGGCGCGCGTCGGTCGCCGTGCTCCATGTGCTGCGTCAGGGCCGCTGGCACCACACGGGCATCGCGCCGGAGCGGGTCCGGGTGCGGGTTCCCGAGCCCGGCGCGCCCAACGGCACCTGGCGGCGGGGCGGCGGCGGTTCCTGGCCGGGCGGCGAGCCCCCGGTGCCGGTGCTGGAGCTGGACGCGCGCTGGCTGGGCAACTGGGCGCGGCTGGTGGGGCGTCCGTCGGAGCGGGGCCATGACACGCTGGCGCTGCTGCCCGGGGCGCCGGCCGAGCCCTGGGATCCGGAACCCGAACCCAGCGCCTGGGACCGGGTCTTCCGCTTCCGCTCCACCGCCTCGCCGAGCGCCTTCCGGCTGGCGGCGCGGCTGGCGGCGGCCCCGCTGAACATTCCCGTGATGGAGTTCGTGCAGGGGATCCACCAGCCGGAGGGCAGCCCCGGCGATCTGGCCGAGATCCTGCTGGGCGGGCTGTTACGCAAGGTCGGCACCGCCGACCCGCTGGACGAGACCGGCATCGGCTACGAGTTCCACGACGGGGTGCGGGAACTGCTGCTGTCCGCCGGGTTACGGGACGAGTCGCTGTACACCCTGCGCAGCGTGCTGGACCGGCTGGGCCGCCGCTGGAAGCCGCTGCATCTGCTGCGCGATCTGCTCAACCATCCCTCGGGGCCGGTGCGGGACCTGCCCGACACCGAGCGCCTGATGCCGTACATACGCCTTCAGGAACAGGTCTACCAGGCCCTTTCCGGGCCCTATCTCGAAGGCGCGCGCTCCTTTCGCGCCCTTGTCCTCGCGCGCCAAGCGCTCCCCCGCACGGGCGAAAGCCGCCCGGAGCCCTTTGAAGACGTACCCCACTGGGGAAATGTGGTACCCGAGGTTGCCGTGACCGACTCCATGACTCCCCGACCCCGTCCGTCGTCCCAAGCCGACGATTCACCATCCCCGCCGGCGCACGGCACGCCGGGTACGGCGGGGGAGCATTCGAGAGGAACCTTCGTGTCCGTGACCGCTGCCCGGTCCCTGCCCGCCGTGGAGGAGCGCCGCGCCGGGGATCCCCCGGCCATCTGGGGCAATGTGCCGCCCCGGAACAACAACTTCACCGGACGGCGAGCGCTGCTCGACACGCTGCACGAGCGGCTGCACAGCGAGGGAACGGCCGCCGTGCTGCCCGAGGCGCTGCACGGTCTCGGCGGGGTCGGAAAGTCCCAGATCGCCCTGGAGTACGTGCATCAGCACGCCGCGGACTACGACGCGGTGTGGTGGATTCCGGCGGAGCGCCCCGAGCAGATCCGCCAGGCGCTGGTGCAGCTCGCCGACCGGCTCGGACTGCAGGCGGGCATGGAGGCGAACACGGCCGTGCCCAGCGTGCTGGACGCGCTGCGCACCGGGCGCCCCTGCCGCAACTGGCTCCTGGTCTTCGACAACGCGGAGGAGCTGGAGACGGTCCGGCCGTTCTTCCCCGCGGGCGGGCCCGGCCGGATCCTGGTGACGTCGCGGAACGCCCAGTGGTCGCGGGCCGCCCGTACCGTCGAGGTGGATGTCTTCGAGCGCGAGGAGAGCATCCAACTGCTGCTGCGGCGGGGGCCGGAGCTGCCGCACGAGCAGGCCGACCGGATCGCCGAGACCCTGGGGGATCTGCCGCTGGCGATCGAGCAGGCGGCGGCGTGGCTCTCCGAGACGGGGATGCCGGTCGACGAGTACCTCCAGGTCTTCGAGGACGAGCGGGCGGATGTCAGCACCCGGCGCAACGAGCTGCTGGCGGCCGGGGTCCCGGTCGACTATCCCGAACCCGTCGCCGCCGCCTGGAACATGTCGCTGCGCCGGCTCGCCGAGCACCACCCGGGGGCCCTCCAACTGCTGCAGATGTGCTCCTTCTTCGCCCCCGAGCCGATCTCCCGGCGGCTCTTCTCGGGCATCCGGGGTGTCTCCCTCTCCCCCGAGCTGTCCGAAGTGCTCCAGGATCCGATCAAACTCGGCCATGCGATCCGGGAGATCAACCGCTACGCCCTGATCAAGATCAATCACCGCAGCAACACCATCGAACTGCACCGGCTGGTGCAGGCGGTGCTGATCGGCCAGATGTCCCCGCAGCAGCAGGCCGACATGCGGCACAGCGCGCATGTGCTGCTGGCCTACGGAGACCCCAATGACGTCTCGCCCGCCCACTGGGGCCGCTACGCGGACCTGCTCTCGCACGTCCGGGCGTCCCGCGCGATGGACTGCGACGACAAATGGGTGCGCCAGATGGTGCGGAACCTGGTCCGGTTCCTCCATGTCTGGGGCGACCACGAGGGCGCGCTCGAACTCGGCAGCCGGGTGCGGGAGAAGTGGCGGACCTCGCTCGGCGAGGACAACCCGGAGACGCTGGCCATCTCCCGCACGCTCGGCCATGTCCTCACCCTGCTCGGCCACTTCGGGCAGGCCCGGGAGCTGAACAGCCGGACGCTCGAACTGCAGCGCGCCAGCGAGGGCGACGACCACGAGAACACGCTGGTCACCCTCGGGGCCGTTGCCAGCGACGCCCGCTACCAGGGCGACTACACCCACTCGCTGGAGCTGGAGGAGGACCGCTGGCGGCGGACCCTGCGGCTGTTCGGCGACGAGGATCCGTACACCATCGCCGCCGCCAACGACTACGCCCTGGCGCTGCGCTCGGCCGGTGACTTCGCGCGCGCCCGCGAGGTGGACCAGAATGCCCGCGACCTCGCCGAGGTCGTCCTCGGCGAGGACTCGCTGCTGACGATCCTGCTGGAGGCCAATCTCTCGATCGACGTCCGGGAGAGCGGCGACTACATCGCCGCCCGCACCATGCTGGAGCAGACCTGCACCCGGGTCCGGCGGCTGCTTCCGCAGAACGCGCCGATCGGCGTCTACGCCCTGCGCAACCTCGCCGTGGCGCGCCGCAAGGCGGGCGATCACGAGGGCGCGCTGGAGGTCACCCGGGAGGTCCTGGAGCGGTACCGGCTGCGGTACAACGAGCCCAATCTCCACATCGCGGCGACCTCGCTGAACCTGTCCATGGACCTGCGCCAGACCGCCGACCTCGACGGCGCCCGCGAGCTGGGCGCCAAGTGCGTGGACGACATGCGGGCCGCGCTCGGGCCACGGCACCCGGTGACGCTGAGCGCGGCCATCGACCTGGCCGTCACCCTGCGGCTGCTGGGCGAGACCGAGGCGGCGCTCGCGCTCAACAAGGAGACGCTGCCGGTGCTGGCCGAGAGGCTGGGCGAGGACCATCCGATCACCCTGGCCTGCGCGGTCAACCTGGCCAGCGACCACTACACGCTGGCGGACTATCAGGAGGCCCGGGAGCTGGACACCAAGACGCTCGCGGCCTGCCGGGCCCGGCTGGGTGAGGACCACCCCACCACGCTGGCCTGCGCGGTCAACCTGTCCGGGGATCTGCGGGCGCTGGGCGAGGGGCGGTCGGCCGAGGAGCTGCACAACGACTCCCTGGCCCGGATGCGTACCGTCCTGACCCCCGGCCACCCGGCCACGGTCGCGGCGGCCCGGGGCATCCGCGCGGACTGCGATGTGGAGGCGATCCCCTTCTGATACCCCGTGGTCCTCAGAGAGAGGCCGCCGTCCCGATCCAGGTGGCGAGAGCGACCGGATCGGGCGCCGCGCCGCCGGTGTCCCGGAGCGCGCGGTGGACGGCGAGGGCCACTTCGGGAGCGCGGAGCAGCGCCGCCCTGGCCGCGCCGTCCGGCAGGGTGAGGGCCAGCCCGGCCCAGGCGGCGATGTCGTCCGGGACCCGGGCCAGCCGGTCGCGGTAGCCGCGCAGCGCGGCCGCCCGGTCGCCCATGACCCAGGCGAGGTCGGCCCCGTCCGGGGCGTCGTCGCCGCCCTTCCGGTCCCGGAGCCGTTCCGGTGCGGCGAACCGGAGCCTGGCGAGCGCCGTCCGCCCCACCGTCTCCGCGAGGGCGGGCTCGACCGAGGCGGGGGGCAGCTCCCGGGGCGGCGCACCGCGCGTCCGCCAGGCCAGCGCCCACCGGGCGAGCCGCGCGGGTTCGGGCCGCAGATGGCGCATGCGGTACACGAGCCGGTGGTCGACGACCAGGTCCTCCGCCAGCCGCCGCGGCACGGGCGGGACCGGCTCCGCGAACCAGCCGGCCAGCCGCTCCGCCGCCTGATCGAGGAAGCTCCGGCCCAGGGGCGTCAGCTCGGCGTGGGTGCGCAGCGTCTCCAGCCCGTGGGAGGTCTGCACCCGGCGGAGGGCGAACTCGAACGCGGCGGTGTCCTTGGCGGGCCCGTCCTCGGCCCGGTGCCGGCGGTCCTGCCAGAAGCCGGTCACGCCCAGGAACGCGTACACCCCCTGGAGCAGTCCGCGCAGCGGCCTCGGATCCGGCCGCCACGGCGCGTGGTGGACCTCCTCCCGGCCGCCCTCGATCAGGGGCACCAGGTCCATCAGGGCGCTGAGCTTGATGTGCTGGGCCTCGTGCACCAGCGCGGCGGCCAGGTCCGGCTCGGCCGCGGGGGCGTTGATCAGGACGCAGCCGTAGGCCTCCGGGGATGAGGCGCTGAACGGGTCGGGCTGGGCCGCGTACGGTACGGGGACCACGGAGGCGACGCAGGCGGCGACCCCCGACGGGTCCACGTTGCGCTGCTCGGCGAGCAGCCGCCAGGCGCCCGCGAAACGTTCCTGCCAGCGTTCCCACGCGTCCTCGGAGAGCCGGTCCGGCGGTCTGCGGCGGAAGAAGTCGCGATAGGGGTCGACATCGTCGAGGAACGGCGAACAGATGTGCCCCCGATGCTCACCGTGCAGCCGTCGCAGGCCCTGCCACCCGGGGGTGTCCCCCGCGAAGCCGGAAGCGGGCAGCGGCACAGTATGCGGCCCGGCCACCACTGCCGCCCCCTCCCCCGTCCGCACGACCTCGGCGAGGCCGGTGGCGGGGTCCGGCAGGAGGGCGAAGCCCAGCGCGGGCAGCATCACCCCGCCGTCGCGCACCACGACGGCGATGCGGAAGTCGATGCCCGCGAGGAGGGCGGCCGAGGCCGCCACCGCGTACAGATAGCCGGTCTCGCTCCACAGCGGCGCCTCCGCCGTTTCCTGGCCGCGCAACCGCCGCAGGCACCGGCTGAGCCACACCCCGGTCTGCGGATGCAGCAAGAGCCGCTCCACGGCGGCCGGGGAGCGGCGCTCGGCGCGTATCAGCAGTCGCCAGGCGTCGTCGGCGGGGGGCAGCGGGCCGGGGAGGTCGGGATGTACGGCGGCCACGTCGACCAGCGCCCGCAAGAGCAGCATCGCGCGGCTGCGCTGACCGGATCTCAGCTCGGCGACCGATGCCGCACTTCCCGAACCCGCGGCCAGCTCGGTGAAGCACTCCGCCGATAAGTGATGGCGGGAGTCGGTCAACCGCAATTCGTCCCCGCATTGGAGGAATTGGCCGCCGTCGCCGGGTTTCGGACCGCGTCGATCAGGCACAGCGCCACCGCGGCGATCCCCTCGTCCCGGTCGAGGTCTTCCAGTGTCGCTCCCGAAAGGTCCAGCAGCTCCGTCTCGACCTCGGTCGCGACTCGCTCCATGACACCGCCCTCCTTAAGGACGTTCCACACCGGCTCACGTGAGGCATCCCTATGGTGACCTACCCCTATTGATTGCGAAAGGGTGAACACGGCCAGCGGACGCCCGGCTTGTCAAGATTTTCGGACACATCCGGCGCGCCCGCCGGGGGGCTCGGTATGCCGCTGTCAGGTGCGCTTTCGGGGCCGTCAGGCGGCCGTCAGGCGCCCTTTCCGGAGTGGATCGACTCGACCTCGAACACGCCGCCGCAGACGCGGAAGGAGCGCGCCGGCACCGTCATGGAGGTGTAGGAGTCCGGCGGGTAGGCCCGGATCCGGGCGGGGGTGCGCCAGCAGGGCTTGTCGGCCGTGCCCTCGTTGAGGGTGTGCAGCATCGCGGAGGCGCTGCCGCCGGGCGGCAGGGAGACCGTGGAGCGCGACCCGCCGCGCCGGGAGGCGGGGTCGCCGATCGCGGAGCCCGCGGAGTCCAGCAGCGAGACCCCGGGGAAGCCGGTGAGCGTGCAGGTGGCGGTGGACTTGTTGGTGAGCACCAGCGGCATGTGGACATTGCCCGCGCCCACGTCCTCGCGCCCGAGGGAAAGCCCCAGGCGATCGGTGGGGCACACGCGCTGGGCGCCCGGGCGCGACGCGGTGGTGTGCGCGACCGCCGCCGAGGACGCGGGGCGCGTCACGGGGCGCGACGAGCCGGGCTGGGAGGCGGACGTCACCGGCGCCGCGCGCCCGGTGTGCGCCGCCGACCGGGTCGCCGCCGACTGGCTGACGGACGAGGCGGACGGCTCACCGCCGTCCGGTGCGCCGGAGGAGCCGGGCGGCCCGGACCGCTGGTGACCGGTGTCGGCGCCACAGGCCGTCACCACGGCCAGCGCGCCGACGGCCAGTGCGCATAAGCACCATGGCCGGGACCTCCGGGGCCTGGGCGTCGTCGTGTCGTTCCGTTGCGCCATGAGCGACCTCCCGGGGTCGTATCCGCTCTCTTTGGGCTCCCCCTTCCCCGCTTGGACGCCCTTATGTCTCCGGGACATTGATCGCATTCCCCGGCAATTCCTCACCCCCGCCCCACCCGGCCCCGGTGACCGGGAAGCCACCGGGGCCATCGGTCACATCACCAGGTGTGCCTTGCTGTGGGTGACTTCCTCGATGTCGCCGCCCGCCTTGCCGATCAGCCGGTGGGCCAGGTTGCTCAGCGCCCTCGCCGCCGCGATCTCCTCGCCGACCCGCGGCTGTGCCGGGTCGTCGGGGTTGCGGTTCGCGCGGCCCTGGGCGAGCATCTCGGTGCCGTCGTGCATCCGCAGCCGGATGACGGCTTCGGTCAGCGGACCGATCTCACGGAATTCCATCTGAATGTCGCATCCCACGATCGTCTCCATCACGATCACCTCCTGCGTCACCTTCCAGGATGCGCCTCCCCCCGCTGTCCAGTCGACCTGGTCAGCAGGTCCACCACCTCGGCGTCGCCGGTCTGGGAGAAGTCCTCGTACCACTCGCCGACCGCGGAGAAGTCCGGGGGCGTGGACAGGCACACCACCTCGTCCGCGTCCTCGCGCAGCGACGCGACCGCGTCCGGCGGCGCCACCGGGACGGCCAGAACGGCCCGGGCCGCGCCCTGGGCGCGCGCGACCCGGCAGGCGGCGCGTGCGGTGGCGCCGGTCGCGATCCCGTCGTCCACGATGATCGCCGTACGGCCCTCCACCGGGATCCGCGGCCGGTCGCCGCGGAACCGCCGCGCCTGCCGGGTCAGCTCGGCCTGCTCGGTCCGCTCGACGTCGGCGATCTCTTCCTCGTCCGCCCGGCTCATCCGGATGATCGCCTCGTGGACGACCCGTACCCCGCCCTCGCCGATGGCGCCGAAGCCCAGCTCCCGATGGAAGGGGACGCCGAGCTTACGGACGATGATCACATCCAGCGGGGCGTTCAGCGCCCGGGCCACCTCGAAGGCCACCGGCACCCCGCCCCTCGGCAGCCCCAGCACCACGGGCTTCTCTTCGGCCAGCGGCCTCAGCCGCTCGGCGAGGCGCCGTCCGGCGTCCACCCGGTCAGTGAAGATCATCGCTCACCCCCGGCACGGGTTCCTCTCCTTCGAATCAAGCGGACAATGCCCCGGGCCGCAAACCGGCGGCGGCTCCGGCACCCTGGAGGCATGGAGCACGCCACAAACCGGGACGATTCCGGTTACCCCGTCTTCGTTGAATCATTCGACTCGGACAGCCGCTACCGGCGGGTGCGGCTTCGGGGGGTGGGGTGCGAACCCCTGGAGAAGGAAGAGTTCGCTCCGCGCGTCCGGCAGGTCTTCCCCGGCATCGACCTCGACGACCCGGATCAGGTCCACTGGGCCGACCGGCCCGGACAGTGGCCGACGTGGCATCCGGGCGAGGCCTGAGCGCGCATGGGCGTCCTGATCGGCACCTCGGGATGGCAGTACAGGGACTGGCGCGGTGTCCTCTACCCCGCCGGCTGCCCGCAGCGGCTGTGGCTGGAGGAGTACGCCAGGGGCTTCACCACGGTCGAGAGCAATAACGCGTTCTATCGGCTTCCCGAGCGCGATCAGTTCGCCGCCTGGCGGGACCGCACGCCCGGCGGGTTCGTGATGGCGGTCAAGGCCAGCCGCTATCTGACCCACATCAAGCGGCTGCGCGACCCGAAGGAGCCGGTCGCGCGGCTGATGTCCCACGCGGAAGGTCTCGGCGACCGGCTGGGCCCGGTCCTGCTCCAGCTCCCGCCGACCCTGCGGGCCGACCCCGGCCTGCTGGACACCTGTCTGGCCTGCTTCCCCGCCGGTACCCGGGTGGCGGTCGAGCCGCGCCATGACTCCTGGTGGACCGAGGAGGTCCGGGCGCTGCTGGAGCGCCACGGCGCCGCGCTGTGCTGGGCGGACGTGGGCTCGCGCCCGGCCGCCCCGCTGTGGCGGACGGCGGGGTGGGGGTACGTACGGTTCCACGGCGGCCGGGCCGAGCCCGCGCCGCGCTACGGCCGCCGGGCGCTCGCCACGTGGGCGCGCCGGGTGCGGGACACCTGGCCCGGCGAGGCCGACGTCTACGCGTACTTCAACAACGACACGGGCGGGGCGGCGATCCACGACGCCGTCGTCCTCGCCCGGGCCGCCGCCGGGCTGGGCCTCCCGGTCAGCCGTACGCCCGCGACGGCGGCTACTCCTTGACCGCGCCGCCCAGCATGCCCTCGATGAACCGGCGCTGGAGCGCCACGTAGACGACCACCACCGGCAGCGCGATCAGCACCGACGCCGCCGCGAGCAGCGCCGCGTCCGAGCTGTGCTGCCCCTGGAAGAAGGCGAGGCCGAGGGGGACGGTGCGATGGGCCTCGTCGCTGACCATCACCAGCGCCATCAGGAACTCGTTCCACGTCCACATGAAGGTGATCACGACCATGGTGGAGATCGCCGGGCGGCCCATCGGGACGAGCACCCGCCACAGCGTGGTCCAGCTGTTCGCCCCGTCGAGCCGGGCCGCCTCGATCACCGCCCGTGCGCTGCCCCGGAAGTACGTCCGCATCCAGAACACGCCGAACGCCAGCGACTGGGCGATCTGCGGCAGGATCAGCGCCCAGTAGGTGTCGGTGAGTCCGGCGTACCGCAGATCGAAGTAGAGCGGGACGACCAGGGCCTCCTGGGGCAGGGTCAGCCCGATCACGAAGAGGTAGAACAGCGGGGTGGAGCCGGGGAAGCGCATCACCCCGAAGGCGTACGCGGCGAGCACGGCCAGCACGGTGGTGGCCGCCACCACGACCGTGGTGACCAGGACCGAGTTGCCGAGGTAGGTGCCGAAGTGGCCGCGGCTCCAGGCGTCGGCGAAGTTGCCCCAGTGGAGCCCGTCCCACGGAGCCGGGAACCCGGTGCCCAGGGAGTCCTGCGAGGCGAAGGCGGTGGTGAGGATGGAGACGACGGGGACGAGCGAGAGGACGGCGAACAGGGTGAGGAGCGCGTAGGTGACGCCGCGTTCCAGGCGTGTGGTCATGCCCGCCGTCCTTCCACGAGCCGGGAGACCGTGACGGTCAGGGCGAAGATCAGGACCGTGAGGGCCACGCCGACCGCGGCGGCCGAGCCGACCTGGTTGGTCTCGAAGGCCCGGTGATACACCTCGTAGGCGGGTACGGAGGTGGCGTTCCCGGGGCCGCCGCTGGTGGTGACGTAGATGAGGTCGAAGTTGCGCAGGCCCGCGATGATGGTCAGGGTCAGCGCCACCGCGAGGTGCGGCCGCAAGGCCGGGAGGGTGACGGCGAGGAACTCCCGGACCGGACCGGCGCCGTCCATCCGCGCCGCCTCGTACAGCTCGCGCGGGACGCGCTGGACCCCGGCGAGGAAGAGCACCATGCACAGCCCGGTGCCCACCCAGGTCCCGATGACCCCGACGGCGGGCAGCGCCCAGGTGTAGTCGCCGAGCCAGGGGCGGGCGAGCGAGCCGAGACCGACCGCGCGCAGGGTGTCGTTCAGCAGTCCGTCGGGGGCGAGGATGGACCGCCAGGCCACCGCGACCACGATGAGCGCCAGGACCTGCGGCAGGAACAGGACGGTGCGGAAGAAGGTCATGCCGTGGATCCGCACCCGGGACATCGCGGCCGCCAGCAGCAGCCCGATGGCCACCGGCAGGGCCGAGTAGAACACGAGCAGCAGCAGGGCGTGGGCGAACGGGGCGCGCAGCGCGGGGTCGCCGAACAGGTCGCGGTAGTTGCCGAAACCGGCCGGGGTGGCGGCGGTCAGCCCGTCCCAGTGGAGGAACGACAGCCACACCGACTGCCCGAAGGGGTAGAGCAGGAAGACGGCGTACACGAGCAGCGCGGGCAGGATGTAGAGGTAGCCGACGGCGCGCGGTTCACCGGGCGCCCGGCGGTGGTATCGCCCGGCCGGGGCGGTGGTCTTCATCGCGTCGCCGCCGCGTGGCGTTGCCGCTGGGCGCGCAGGAAGGCGCCGTAGTCCCGCTGCAGGGTGGCGGCCAGCTCGTCCGGGGAGGTCTTGCCGCTGACGACGCCCTGGAGGGCGGCCGAGAGGGTGTCGTAGAAGGTGGGGGTGGCGTAGTCGAGGTACGGGACGAGGCCGTCGGCGGCGCTGAGCCGCTTCCAGCCGTCGATCATCTGGCCGTCGACGGTGTCCGGGGCGACCTCGGCCGCGGCCGGGCCGGGCACGGCGGGCAGCACTCCGTGCCGGGTCATGACGTCCGAGGCGTGGGCGCTGGTGAGGAAGTCGAGGTAGGCGGCGGCCACTTCGGGGTGGCGGGAGCGGGAGGTGATGGACCAGGCGAGGCCCTGCCCGCCGGTGGTGACGGGGGTGCCGCCGGGCTTCGCGGGCGGCGGGGGCATGAGGCCGAGCTTGTCCCCCATCGTCTTCTCGAGGTCGGCCAGCAGCCAGGTGCCGGTCATCAGGTACGCGCCGTCGCCGGAGGCGAACTTCTTGGCCGCGTCGTCGTATCCGAGGCCGCCTGCGCCCTTCGGCAGATAGCCGCGCCTCATCCAGTCGCTGAGGGTCGCGGCGGCGGCCTTGGTGGCCGCGGTGGAGAAGCCGGTACCACGGCCGAGGACGGTGTCCCGGGTCGCGGCGGCGGCGTACTGGTCCTGGAGCACCCCGAAGGTGTGGATCGCGGGGTACTTGTCGAGGTTGCCGAACTGGACGGGCATCTCGCCCCGCTCCTTGAGGCGGGCGAGCCCCGCGGTGAACTCGCTCCACGTCTCCGGCGGTTTCAGGCCCGCCTTCCGCAGCAGGTCCTTGTTGTAGTAGAGGCCGACGAACTCGCCGGTCTGGGAGATGCCGTAGAGCCGTCCGCGGCCGAAGTCGGTGCCGTCGACGGAGACCCGGTTGAGGTTCAGGAGGGTGTTCGGGTAGCGGGTGTTCCAGTCGTAGATCCCGGCGTAGTTGTCGAGCGGGGCGAGCAGCCCGGCGCGGACGAAGGACACCATGTCCGGGTAGCCCTGGTTGGCCTGGATGACGTCGGGCGGGTTGTTGCCGGAGACGGCGAGCTTGAGCGTGGTCTTCAGATCGGTGAAGCTCCGCGCCACCCGCTTGATCCGCACGTTGGGGTACTTCTTCTCGAACTCCCGGTTCAGCTGGGTGATTTCGCCGTTCGTGCCGCCGCGGATCTCCTGGTCCCACACGGTCAGCGTGGTCTTTCCGGCCGTTCCCGGGTCGGGTACGGCGGTGGCCACTCCGGCCCCGGATCCGGCGGCCCCCGAGCCGTCGGTGCCGGGCACACAGCCCGCGGCGAGCAGGGTGGCGCCGAGGGCGAGGGCGACGGGTAAGGCGCGATGTGGGGGCCGGTGGCGCGCCCCGCTGCGGGGACATCCCATGCGGTTCTCCTTCGGGCGGGCGTCGTGCTGCGGGCGTCGTGCGGCAGGTAACGCGTCGTACGAGCGCGGTCGTACGGGCGTCAGGCCCCGCGGGCGTCGGCCGCCCGGAAGCCGATGGTGGGCAGGGCCCGCGGCCGGGGCCAGTCGCGCACCCCGGCCGGGATCAGGCCGTCCAGGAAGCGGTGGCGCGCCACCAGCTCGCGGTCCGCCGAGCGGGCCGTACGGTCCCACCACGCGGCCACCTCGGCCCAGCCGGGCGCGGCGAGCGAGCCGCCGAAGTGCTGGACGGAGAGGGCTGCGGTGAGGTTGGCGAAGGCGAGCCGGTCGGCGAGCGGCCAGCCCGCGAGCGTTCCGGTCATGAAACCGGCGATGAACACGTCGCCCGCTCCGGTCGGGTCGAGCGCTTCCACCGCGAGGCCCGGCACCTCGGCGCTCTCCCCGGTGAGGGAGTCGATGCCGACCGCGCCCCCGGCGCCCCGGGTGACCACGACGATCGGCACCAGCTCGGCCAGGGCCCCCGCCGCCCGCTCGGGGGTGTCGGTGCGGGTGTAGCGCTGTGCCTCGGTGGCGTTGGGCAGGAAGGCGTGGGTGTAGGGCAGGTCGGGGAGGGCGGCGAGATCCCAGCGGCCGGACTCGTCCCAGCCGACGTCGCCGAAGATCTTGGCTCCCTGGGCGTGCGCCTGGTGCACCCAGTCCTCCTGGCGGCCCGGCTCGTAGGCGGTCACACAGGCCCGGGAGCGGGGCGGCGCGGCGCGGGTGGCGGGCGGCGGCGCGGGGTGCTCGTGGGTGACCATGGTGCGTTCGCCCTCGTAGGCCATGGACACGGTGACCGGTGAGTGCCAGCCGGGGACGCGCCGGGAGTGGGTGAGGTCGACGCCCTCGGCGTGGGCCAGGCTCTCCCAGCAGTAGTCGCCGTAGACGTCGGCGCCGAAGGCCGCGGCGAGGGTGGTGTGCAGGCCGAGCCGGGCCAGCGCGGTGGCCATGTTGGCGATGCCGCCGGGGCTGGAGCCCATGCCGCGGGCCCAGGACTCGGTGCCGCGCACCGGGGCGTGGTCGAGGCCGGTGAAGATGATGTCCAGGAAGACGGTGCCGGTGAGGTAGACGTCGTGTTCGGGGTCGCCCTGGGTGCGCAGCGCGGCGAGCGGGTCGATCGGCTGTATCGGACCGGGGGCTGCGGACATGGGGCTCACCGGCGCGCCTTTCCTTGTTCGTCATGACGTCGGATGAGCGACACCATGCACCTCGGAGAGGCTTTGTGCAAGAGGTCGCTCATAGTCGCGCAGACTCGCTCACCTGGAGTACGTTGCCCCCATGCTGCGAGAGACCCGCCACGAGAAGCTGCTGAGCATCCTCGGCGAGCAGGGCGTGCTGCCGATCGGGGAGATCGCCAAGCGTCTGGAGATCAGCGAGGCCACGGCCCGCCGGGACCTCGCCGAACTGGGCCGGGCCGGCCGGCTGACGCGGGTCTACGGCGGCGCGGTGGCGGCGCCCACCCCGGACGAGGAGCGCCCGTTCGGCGAGGTGGCGGTCGACGAACCGGAGGAGAAGGCAGCCGTGGCCCGGCGCGCGGCGGAGCTGGTCGTGGACGGCGATGTGCTGCTGCTCGACATCGGCACCACGACCCTGCACCTGGCCAGGCTGCTGCGCGGCCGTCCGGTCACCATCGTGACCAGCAATCTGGCGATCTACGACGAGCTGCGCGACGACCCCGAGGTGACGCTGATCCTGCTCGGCGGGCAGGTGCGCGCCAACTACCGCTCGGTGGTCGGCTTCCTCACCGAGTCCAACATCCGGCAGCTGCGGGTGGGCCGGCTCTTCCTGGGCGCGAGCGGGGTGCTGTCCGACGGCAGCGTGCTGGACAGCACGCATGTGGAGGTGCCCGTCAAGCGGGCCATGCTCGCCTCGGCCCGGGAGGTGGTGCTGCTGGTCACGGCGGGCAAGTTCCCGGGCGACACCGGGCTGGCGCGGGTCTGCGGCCCGCGGGAGATCGACACCCTGATCACCAACAAGACCGCCGATCCGGCGACGCTCGATGTGTTCCGCGAGGCCGATGTGGAGGTAGTGACCGTATGAGGCTGACCGTGCTGGGTGGCGGCGGTTTCCGGATGCCGCTGGTGTACCGGGCCCTGCTGGAGGACACCGGGGACGCCGCCGGGCGCTGCACCGAGCTGATGCTGTACGACACCGATCGGCGCCGGCTGGACGCCATCGGCGCGGTCCTGGCCGAGCAGGCGGCGGACCGCCCCACCGCTCCCGTGGTGCGGGCCACCACCGACCTCGACGACGCGCTGCGCGGCAGCGACTTCGTGTTCTCCGCGATCCGGGTCGGCGGCCTGGAGGGCCGCGCCCGCGATGAGCGGATCCCGCTCGGCGAGGGCGTCCTCGGGCAGGAGACCGTCGGCGCGGGCGGGGTGCTGTACGGGCTGCGCACCCTGCCGGTGGCGACGCGCATCGCCGAGCGGATCGCCGCCGTGGCCCCGGACGCCTGGGTCATCAATTTCACCAACCCCGCGGGCATGGTCACCGAGGCGATGCGGCGGGTGCTGGGCGACCGTGTCATCGGCATCTGCGACTCGCCGGTCGGGCTGTGCCGCCGGGCGGCACGGGCCCTGGGCGCGGATCCGGACCGGGCCGTCTACGACTACGTGGGCCTGAACCACCTCGGCTGGCTGCGGGGCGTGGTGGTGGACGGCCGGGACCGGATGCCCGAGCTGCTGGCCGACGCCGGGGCACTGGAGTCCTTCGAGGAGGGCAAGCTGTTCGGCGCCGAGTGGCTGCGGGCCCTGGGCGCGCTGCCCAACGAGTATCTGCACTACTACTACTTCAACCGCGAGGCGGTGGCCTCCATCCGGCAGGCCCCGACCACCCGGGGGGAGTTCCTGCGCGAGCAGCAGGCCCGGTTCTACGAGACGGCCCGCACCGCCCGCGGCGGGGCACTCGCGGCCTGGGAGCGGACCCGGCTGGAGCGCGAGGTGACGTACCTGGCCGAGAGCCGGGAGGCCACCGGCGGCTGGGAGCGCGACTCCTGCGATCTGGACGGCGGAGGTTACGAGCGGATCGCGCTGGCCATCATGCGGGCCATCGCCCGCGACGAGCGCACCACGCTGATCCTCAACGTCGCCAACCGCACGGCCGTCCCCGGGCTGGACGCGGACGCGGTGGTGGAGGTGCCCTGTCTGGTGGACGCCTGCGGGGCGCGCCCCCTGGCCACCGGTGCGGTGGCTCCGGACCAGCTGGGGCTGATGCTGTCGCTGAAGGCGGTCGAGCGCTCGACGATCGAGGCGGCCGGGGCGACCGGTGCGGCCGGGGCCGGTGGCACCGCCGCCGCCCGGAGCGCGGCCCTGCGCGCCCTCGCGCTGCATCCGCTGGTCGACTCGGTCCATGTGGCGAGCCGGATTCTCGACGCCTCGGGGTTGCCGGCGACGGAGTAGCACATGTCCGAACGGGCTTTCCCTAGACCATGATCGCGCCCGAACGGGCTCCGTTTCGGCCAACTTCTCGAAAGCGGGCACGAAACGGGCCCGTTCCGCGCCGATTCAGGCGTCCGCGATCCTCACCGCGCGTCCGCTTACCGGATCTGACCTGCTGAGATAACGTTCGTGAAACGGGCACATCCGGTCATGATCTGTCCCGTGCCAAGCCTGGCCACCCCGGTTGCGTGCTTGTAAAACTTCTCGCCAAGCCCGAAGAAGAAGCAGGTGATGCGGTGTGGACGCGGAGGAACGCCGTCGGGGGATCCTCGACATGGCGCGGCGTGCCGGGGTCGTCGACGTCGGCAAGCTCGCGGCGGACCTCGGAGTGTCCAAGGAGACGGTGCGCCGCGACCTGCGGGTGCTGGAACAGCACGGTCTGGTCCGGCGCACCCATGGTGGCGCGTACCCGGTGGAGAGCGCCGGATTCGAGACCACCCTCGCGTTCCGCACCACCATGCACGTCCCGGAGAAGTCGCGGATCGCGACCGCGGCCGCCGAACTGCTGGGCGACGCCGAGACGGTCTACATCGACGAGGGCTTCACCCCGCAGCTGATCGCCGAGGCCCTGCCCCGGGACCGGCCGCTCACCGTGATCACCGCGTCCCTCGCGACGGCGAGCGGGCTCGCCGGCCGCGAGAACACCACGGTGCTGCTCCTGGGCGGCCGGGTCCGCGGCGGCACGATGGCCACCGTCGACCACTGGGCCACGCACATGCTGTCCGGGTTCGTCATCGATCTGGCGTTCATCGGCGCCAACGGCATCTCCCGGCAGTACGGGCTCACCACCCCCGATCCGGCGGTCAGCCAGGTCAAGGCGCAGGTGGTCCGGGTGTCCCGGCGCAAGGTGTTCTCCGGGGTGCACACCAAGTTCGGGGCGGTCAGCTTCTGCCGGTTCGCCGACGTGTCCGACTTCGAGACGATCGTGACCGACACCGGGCTGCCCGTGACCGAAGCCCATCGGTATTCGCTGCTGGGCCCGCAGATCCTCCGGGTCTGACCCCACCGTCCCCCTTCCCGTCCCCCAGTCTCCCTCCCCCACGTCCCTCCGATTGGACCCGTTATGCCAGTCCTGACACTTCGTGCTGCCCGGATACCGGTCGTGGCCCTGGCCGCGGGCGCGCTCCTCGCGGGGTGCGCCGGTATGGGCGGCGGCAGCTCCGGCGGCAACACCATCAATGTGCTGATGGTGAACAACCCGCAGATGATGGATTTGCAGAAGCTGACCGCGAAGCACTTCACCAAGGAAACGGGCATCAAGGTCAAGTTCACGGTGCTGCCGGAGAACGATGTCCGCGACAAGATCAGTCAGGACTTCTCCAATCAGGCCGGGCAGTACGACGTCGCCACCATCAGCAATTTCGAGGTTCCGTTCTACGCCGAGAACAGCTGGCTGATGCCGCTGGACGACCATGTCGCCAAGGACAAGGCGTTCGACCAGAAGGACATCCTTCCGCCGATGCGGGAGTCCCTGACCGCCGGTGACGGCCAGTTGTACGGGGAGCCCTTCTACGGCGAGTCGTCGTTCCTGATGTACCGCAAGGACATCTTCGCCGAGAAGCATCTGAAGATGCCCCAGCGGCCCACCTGGAAGCAGGTGGCGGATCTCGCGGCCAAGGCCGACGGCGCCCGCAAGGGGATGAACGGCATCTGTCTGCGCGGGCTGCCCGGCTGGGGCGAGCTGATGGCCCCGCTCACCACGGTCGTCAACACCTTCGGCGGCACCTGGTTCACCAAGGACTGGAAGGCACAGCTGACCTCGCCGGAGTTCGTCAAGGCGACCAAGTTCTATGTCGACCTGGTGCGCAAGCACGGTGAGGCCGGCGCCTCCCAGTCCGGCTTCGCCGAGTGCCTGAACAACCTCACCCAGGGCAAGAGCGCCATGTGGTACGACGCGACCTCGGCCGCCGGGTCGCTGGAGGGCGCCAAGTCCCCCGTCAAGGGCAAGATCGGCTATGTGCAGGCGCCGGTGGAGAAGACCGAGAGCTCGGGCTGGCTCTACACCTGGGCGTGGGGCATCCAGAAGGCCTCGCGCAACTCCGACAAGGCATGGAAGTTCATCTCCTGGGCCTCCAGCAAGAAGTACGAGAACCTGGTCGGCAAGACGTTCGGCTGGTCCAACGTGCCCGCGGGCAAACGGGCCTCGACGTACGCCAACCAGGAATACCGCGATTCCGCGGGCGCCTTCTCCGATGTCACCCGGAAGGCCATCACCAGCGCCAAGCCGCGCGACCCCGGGGTGCAGGAGCGGCCGACCATGGGCATCCAGTTCGTCGACATCCCCGAATTCGCGGATCTCGGCACCAAGGTCGCCCAGGAGATCAGCGCCGCCATCGCCGGGAAGCAGTCCGTCGACGAGGCATTGAAGACGTCGCAGAAGCTGGCCGAGAAGGTGGGCGAGGAGTACCGAGATGAGTAATCCGACAACGGCGGTCCCCGTTCGCGGCGAGCGCCCACCGACCGTGGCCGCCGCCTCCCCCGGCACCGGCCGGCCGACGAGGAACCGGGCCCGGGAGTGGGCCACCCGGGCACCGCTGATGCCCGCGCTGATCTTCCTGATCGTGGTCACCCAGCTGCCGTTCGTGGCGACACTGGTGATCTCGCTCTTCGACTGGAACTCCTTCCGCCCCGACAAGCGTGAGTTCGCGGGGCTGGAGAACTACAAGACGGTGGCGAGCGACGCGGCGCTGCGCGAGTCGATCCTCACCACCGTGCTGCTGACCGCCACCGTGGTCATCATCAGCGTGGTGCTGGGGCTGGCGCTGGCGCTGCTGCTGGACCGCAAGTTCCGCGGCCGGGGCCTCGTCCGCACGATGCTCATCGCGCCGTTCCTGCTGGTGCCGGTGGCCTCGGCGCTCCTGTGGAAGCATGCGCTGTACAACCCCGAATACGGGCTGTTCAACGGCGTCCTGAACTGGCTGGGCGGGCCCCAGCCGGAATGGCTCAGCGATATGCCGCTGATGGCCGTGGAGGCGTCACTGATCTGGCAGTGGACACCGTTCATGATGCTCATCCTGCTGGCCGGGCTGCAGAGCCGGCCGCTGGACATGATCGAGGCGGCCCGGCTGGACGGCGCGGGCAACTGGCAGATCTTCCGCTTCCTCACCCTGCCCCATCTGCGGCGCTATCTGGAGCTGGGCACCCTGCTCGGGTCGATCTACATCGTGCAGAACTTCGACGCCGTGTTCACCCTCACCCGTGGCGGTCTCGACACCGCCAACCTCCCCTACACCATCTACGAAACCTTCTACAACGCCCACGAGTACGGGCTGGCATCGGCGGCGGGTGTGCTGGTCGTGATCGGCACGATCATCATCGCCACCTTCGCGCTGCGCGTGGTGTCGTCCCTCTTCCGTGAGGAGGCCTCCCGCGCATGACCACCCTGACCGCCCCCGGGGCCATCACCGCCGTTCCGCCGGCCGCCCGGCGGGCCCGGCGCCGCGGTACCGCGCTCGCCCTGCTGGCCTGGTTCACCGGCATCCTGTTCGTCCTGCCGGTGCTGTGGATGCTGCTCACCTCGTTCCACTCCGAGAGCGACGCCGCCACCAATCCGCCCTCGCTGGCCGCCCCGTTGACCCTCGACGGCTACAAGGCGTTCTTCGGCGTGGACGGCGGGGCCAGCCCCTGGCCCGCGCTGCTCAACTCGCTGGGCACCTCCCTCTTCTCCACCCTCTTCGTGCTGGTGCTGGCGCTTCCGGCCGCGTACGCGCTGTCGATCCGGCGGGTCCGCAAGTGGACCGACGTGATGTTCTTCTTCCTGTCCACCAAGATGCTGCCGGTGGTGGCCGGGCTGCTGCCGGTGTACCTGTTCGCGAAGAACATCGGCTTCCTGGACAACGTGTGGCTGCTCGTCATCCTCTACACGTCGATGAACCTGCCGATCGCCGTGTGGATGATGCAGTCCTTCCTCGCCGACATCCCCGTGTCCATCATCGAGGCCGCCCAGATGGACGGGGCCCGGCTGACGACCATCCTGTGGCGGGTCGTCGCCCCGATCGCCGGTCCCGGCATCGCCGCCACCTCGCTGATCTGCTTCATCTTCAGCTGGAACGAAATGCTGTTCGCCCAGGTGCTCACCGGCGTGGTCGCCCAGACCGCACCGGCCTTCCTGACCGGCTTCGTCACCAGCCAGGGGCTGTTCCTGGCCCAGGTGTGCGCCGCGTCGATCGTCATCTCCCTGCCGGTGCTGGCCGCGGGGTTCGCCGCCCAGGACAAACTCGTCCAGGGCCTGTCGCTAGGAGCAGTCAAATGAGGGCCGCCGTCATCGAAGCACCCGGCAAGGTCACCGTCGCCACGGTCGCCGATCCGGCCCCGGGGCCCCGCGAGGTCGTCGTCGACGTGGCGGCCTGCGGGCTGTGCGGAACCGATCTGCACATCCTGCAGGGGGAGTTCGCGCCCACCCTGCCGATCGTGCCCGGCCATGAGTTCGCCGGGGAGGTCGTAGGCATCGGCAAGGACGTCACCGAGGTGGCGGTCGGCGACCGCGTCGCCGTCGACCCCTCCCTGCACTGCCACGAATGCCGCTACTGCCGCATCGGCCGGGGCAACCTGTGCGACAACTGGAACGCCATCGGGGTCAGCGTCCCCGGCGGCGCCGCCGAGTTCGCCGTCGCGCCGGTCGCCAACTGCGTACGGCTCCCCGAGCACGTGGAGGTCGGCGACGCGGCCCTGATCGAGCCGCTGTCCTGCGCCGTGCGCGGCTACGACGTGCTGAGCGGCAATCTGGGCGCCGAAGTGCTCATCTACGGCTCCGGCACCATGGGGCTGATGATGCTGGAGCTGGCCAAGCGGACCGGCGCCACCAGCGTCGACGTCCTCGACGTCAACCCCGAGCGGCTGTCCACCGCCAAGACCCTCGGCTGCTCCCGGGCCGCGGCCTCGGCCGACGAACTCGACCAGGGGCGCGGTTGGGACGTGGTCATCGACGCCACCGGCAACCAGGCCGCCATCCAGGACGGTCTCGGCCGGGTCGCCAAGGCGGGCACCTTCCTGCAGTTCGGGGTCTCCGACTACGCGACCCGGGCCACCATCGAGCCGTACAAGATCTACAACCAGGAGATCACCATCACCGGCTCCATGGCGGTGCTGCACAGCTACGAACGCGCCGCCGGGCTCTTCGCCTCCGGTGTCCTCGACCCGAAGATCTTCATCAGCCACCGGATGCCCCTCGCCGAGTACCCCGAGGCGCTGGAGCAGTTCCGCTCCGGCCAGGGCCGCAAGATCGTGGTCGAGCCGTAACCGTGTGTGGTTGACGGCCCGGGCCCGGTACCACCAGGCTTGGGCCGCGACGATCACGGTGGACGGGAGGCGGCGGATGGGCAGGGGCGACGCGTTAGTGGTGGGTGGCGGCCTGGCGGGAACCCTGGCCGCCGCCGCGCTCATCGGCCACGCGGACACGGTCACCATCGTGGAGCGCGATCGCTATCCCGAGCAGCCCGTCTTCCGCAAGGGCGTCCCCCAGGGGCGCCATCTGCACGTCTTCCTCAGCGGCGGCTGCCGGGCCCTGGAGAAGCTGCTCCCCGGAGCGACGTCGGAGCTGCGGGCGGCGGGCGCCCGGCTGCTGGAGGCGCCGCGCGATGTGATCACCCGGGCCTCCAACGGCTGGCACCGCCGGTTCCACGAGGGCCGGCACACCATGATCAGCTGCACGCGTCCGCTCTTCGACACCACCGTACGGGCGAGCGTGCTGGCCCGGGCCGCCGGTTCCGGGACCCGGGTGGAGGTGCTGCAGGCCACCGAGGCCATCGGACTGCTCGGCGGCGCGGACCGGGTGACCGGCGTGCGGGTGCGCTCACGCGACACCGGGCGCGCCGTGCGGGAGCTCTGCGCCGATCTGGTCGTCGACGCCTCGGGGCGTGGCTCGCGCGCCCCGAGGTGGCTGGCCGAGCTGGGCCGCCGAGCACCGCGCGAGGAGGTCGTCGACGCCGGAATCGGCTACTCCACGCAGATGTTCCGGCCTGCCGAGCCGCTGGACATGTCCGTGGTCATCCAGCCGCGCCCCGGCTGTCCCCGTGGCGCGGCCTGGTCCCCGGTCGAGGGCGGCAACTGGCTGCTGACCCTCGCCGGTGTGCGCGGACATCATCCGCCGGCCGAGGGGCCGGCCGTGCCCGATTTCGTACAGGGCCTCGGCGCCCCCGAGTTGTACGAACACCTGCGCACCTGCGAGCCGGTGTCCCCGCCGTACGGCTACCGGGACACCTCCAACCGCCGCCGCCACTACGACGCGCCGGGCGCGGTGCCGGAGGGGTTCGTCGTGGTCGCGGACGCGGCCTGTACGTTCAACCCGATCTACGGGCAGGGGATGTCCGTCGCCGCGCTGAGCGGGCTGGCGCTGCGTGGCGCCCTGGCCGGCGGCGGGGTGCGCCCCGGCCTCGCGGCCGCCGCCCAGCGCGCCGTCGCCCGGGCGGGCGACACCGCCTGGCTGACCGCCGTCGGCGCGGACCGCCCGTACGCGGCGGGCTCGGACACCACGCCGCCGGGCGCCGCCGAGCGGGTGCAGACCTGGTACTTCGGGCGGCTGGCGGACCGGGCGGCCATCGATCCCGTGGTCGGCGCCGCGTTCCGCGACATCACCCACCTGGCCGCGCCGCCGTCCCGTCTGCTCTCCCCCGCCGTCGCCCTGCGGACGGTGCTGCTCCCCCGGGCCCGGGGCCTGGCGTCCCCGCCGTTGCGGGTCGAGCCGTAGCCCCGGGCGAGGGTCCGGGTCAGGCGGTGGCGTCGCGGAGGTGGGCCGCCGCGGCCTGCTCCAGGTGGACCAGGTCGCAGCTGACCGTGGCGAACGTGAAGCCCTGGGCCAGCCGCTTGGCGGCCGTGGCGCCGTCCGGGCAGTGGATCCCGGCCGCGATCCCGGCCGCCTCCGCGGCCCGCGCGACCTTCGCCAGGGCCGCGTCGAACGCTTCCGCCACCGAGGCGTCCGTGGAGGTGCGTCCGCCGAGGGCGATCGTGAGGTCGGACGGGCCGATGTAGACGCCGTCCAGCCCCTCCGTCGCGCAGATCTCCTCCGTGTTGCCCAGCGCCTCCGCCGTTTCGATCATCACGACGCAGGCGACCTGCTCGTTCGCCTCGGCCGGGACGGGGCCGACGCGCAGGCCGGAGCGCATCGGGCCGTAGCTGCGGACCCCGAGCGGGGGGTAGCGGCAGGCGCTCACCGCGGCGGCGGCCTGCTCGGCGGTGTTGACCAGGGGGACGATGACGCCGCGGGCGCCCGCGTCCAGGGCCTGGCCGATCCAGAAGCCGTCATTGGCGGGGACGCGCACCATTCCGGCGGCGGTGCCGCGGGCGTCGATGGCGGTCATCGCGCCGAGCGTGCCCTTGTAGTCGAGCAGACCGTGCTGGGCGTCGACGCAGATGTAGTCGTAGCCAAGCCCGGCCAGCCGCTCGGTGCCGACGGGGTTGTCGAGGACGACCCAGTAGCCGAGGATCCGCTGACGTGCGCGGAGCCGGGATGCGAAGTCGGCGGGGGAAGTGTTCATGGTCTGGAGCTTCTCTCGATTTGTCTGGTCGGTCGATAGGGGGCGTAGGGAAGGAACGTCACACCACGGGGTTCACCGGGTCCTCGCCGCGCAGCACCCGCACCACGTCCGCGGCCACGGCGCTGCCCATCGCGGCGTTCGCCTGGTGGGTGAAGGCCGAGCAGTGCGGGGTGAGCACCGTGTTCGGCGCGGTGAGCAGCGGGTTCCCGGCGGGGGGCTCGGTGGCGAACACATCGATTCCGGCCGCCGCGATGTGCCCGCTGTGGAGCAGTCCGGCGAGGGCGCCCTCGTCGACGAGCCCGCCCCGCGCCGTGTTGATCACGCAGGAGCCGGGTTTCATGGCTTCCAGCCGGGCACGGTCGAGCAGCGGCCCGCCGGAGGGCATGGGCAGATGCAGGGTGACGGCGTCGCTCAGGGCGAGCAGGTCGTCCAGGGGTACGGAGCGTACGCCCTGCTCGGCGAAGACGGCCTCCGGCAGGTGCGGGTCGTACGCGACGATCTCCATGTCGAAGCCCCGGGCGCGCCGGGCGACGGCCTGCCCGATCCGGCCGAAGCCGACGATGCCGAGCGTGCGACCGGCCAGTTCGGGGCCGAAGAAGCGGTCCCAGCGGCCGCCGGTGACCGAGGCGTGGGCGGGCACGATCCGGCGTACGGCGGCCAGCAGCAGGGCCATGGCCATGTCGGCGACGGCGGTGGTGTTGGTGCCGGGCGCGTTGACCACCCGTACGCCGCGCGCGGCGGCCGCGGTGAGGTCGATGTTGTCGACGCCGACCCCGTGCTTGGCGATGACCTTCAGCCCGGGGGCCGCGTCGAGGACGTCCGCCGTCACGCGGTCGAGCCCGACGACGAGGGCGTCCGCGCCCGCCGCCTCGTCGATCAGCTGCGCCTGCGCCAGCGGATGCGCGGCGCGCGCGGCGCGCACCGGGACACCGGCCTGTTCGAACACCTCCCAGGGGGCCCGGGAGTGCTGGCCGAAGCTCGGCGTGGTCACCAGGACGTCGTGTCCCATGGTCTGGTTCAACTCCCCACCCCGAGGCCGAGGACATCGAGGACCGAATAGATTCCGAGTGCGCCGATGGCCGCACTGCTCAGCACGAGCGCGCCGTTCAGCGCGGGATTGCGGCGGAAGCGCGGGGCCACCTCGGTGGCGCGCAGATGCCATACGGCGATGACGACCGCGACCAGGAAGACACCGCCCGCGATGCCACCGACCTGCACCATCAGCACCGGTTCCTGGATGAAGAGGTAGCTGACGGCCCACAGCGGCGGCAGGACGACGGTGAGCACGCGGATGGCGCGCTTGCGGGTCGTGACGTTCTTCCAGTCGAGCAGGCCGAGCAGGCCGAGGGTGTTGGTCCACAGCCGGGGCACGCTCGCGGTGGAGGCGATGATCGTCGAGTAGAGGACGGCGATGGCGCCGGCCAGGAAGAGGTACTTGCCCCAGGGGCCGAGAGTGTCGGTGTACATCCGGGACAGGGTGCTGATCATCTCGTTGCCCTCGGGCACCAGGCCCTGCCGGTGCAGGATGGCCGCGCCGATGACGTAGAAGGACAGCGTGCACAGGGTGCAGATGAGCCAGGAGACGAGGGCGTCGGTCCGCATGACCCGGATCCAGCCCTCGGCGCGCTCGGCCCGCGCCTCGGTGCCGTCGTCCGGGCCGGTCCAGCGCGCGTAGCCCTTCTCCAGACACCAGTAGGTGTACGTGGTCATCTCGTCGGCGCCGACTCCGGTGATGCCGAACATGGCGACGGCGAAGCCGAGGGTGCCGGCCGGGATGGACAGGGTCAGCCCGGAGCCCAGGTCCGCGCCGCTGTAGGGGAATTCGGTCCAGGGCAGTCCGACGGCGAGGGCGACCGTGGAGAGCGTGAAGATCACGACGGTGATGAATCCGGCCTTCTCCACCAGCCCGTAGCGGTTGGTGTACATCAGCGCGACGACGGAGACGATCACGATGACGGTCCACGCCGTGAGCGAGGTGCGGCCCAGCGGGTCGCCGCCGATCGGGGCGAGGATGCTGAACGCCGCCGCCGCGCCGCCGATCATGCCGCCGCGCTGGAGCATCTTGGCGAAGTCCATCAGGATCCACAGCACGTTGATCCAGCCGACCCGGCCGACTCTGGGCGCGACCTGGCTGTACCCGGCCAGCGCGGTCTTGCCTGTGAGGATGGTCCAGCGGGCCAGCTCCATCTGCACCCACACCTTGACCAGCGCGCTCGCGATCACCAGCCACAGCAGGACGAATCCGGCCTTGGCGCCGAGCGAGGTGGTGGTGATCAGTTCACCGGAGCCGACCACCGCCGCGGAGAGGATCATGCCGGGCCCGAGGCGCTTGACGGTGCCCTTGAGGTCGCTCGGCGGCTCCAGGACGTCGCCCGCCCGCAGTGCGTACGGATCGTCGGACGCGGGTTCGCTGCCCGCCCCGACGTCGACCGGCACACTCTCCGCCTTCATGGACCCTCCCGCTACATGCGTGTTGTGAGCGGAACGCTCGCATGCTTGCACGTAACACGCAAGAGTCTGCCCCATGTCCACGATGAAACAGCGCGAAATGCGCAGACTGATAGGGTGCTCCCCCAGTCACGCAGAGTCGCGGGGAGTCGCGGAGAGGATGGCAGGCGAAAAATGACATCCAACGGGGAGGGTCAGCGGCGACTGCGCGCCGCCGACCGCCGGGAACTGATCGCCCGCACGATCCGGACCGATGGCACGGTCGTCGTCGAGGAACTCGCGCGCTCACTGGAGGTGACCCCCTCCACCATCCGCCGGGACCTCGCCCTGCTCACAGAGCAGGGCACCATCGCCCGCACCTACGGCGGCGCGATGAGCGCGGGGCACACCGCCGAGCCGACGCTCGGGCAGCGCAGCGGGCTCGCGGTGGCCGAGAAGGACCGCATCGGACGGTGGGCGGCCACCCGGATCGGGCAGGGCGACACCGTCATCCTGGACGCGGGCACCACCACCGGCCGGCTCGCCCACCATCTGCGCGCCCGCACCGAACTCACCGTCATCACCAGCGGATTGACCGCGCTGCGGGCGCTGGCCGAGGTGGACGGCATCGAGCTGATCACGCTCGCGGGGACGCTGCGCCACGTCAGCCAGGGCTTCGTCGGCCCGCTCGCCGAACTCACCCTGTCCCGGCTCACCGCGGACAAGGTCTTCCTGGGCGCCGACGGGCTCGACGCGCGGCGCGGCATATGCGAGGCCAGTCTGCACCAGACCTCACTGAAGGAGATGATGGCCGACCGCGGCCGGGAGGTGTTCGTGCTCGCCGACAGCAGCAAGCTCGGCCAGTCCCCGTTCACCGCGTGGGCCCCGCTGGACGGGCCCTGGACGCTGGTCACCGACGACGGCGCCACCGATGACCAGCTCGCGCCGTTCCACGCCCTGCCCGAGACGGAAGTGATCACCGTATGAGAAGGGGCGGGGGGGGGGGGGGGGTAGAGAGGGCCGCCCCCCCCCCCCGGGAGCCCCACCGCGCGCGGGGGGGGGGAAGAG
>NZ_JBEYAL010000047.1:0-63666 GCF_040631655.1 Streptomyces sp. NPDC019937 | reverse complement strand
CACGCAGCGCCGCCGCGCTCTCCTCACGCGGGTTGCGAGCCTCCCCCAGCTACCGCTGGGAGGTGCCCCCTGCACCAGACGCCGCTCGCTGATCCAGCCTGATCCACACGACACCCCCTAGCTGTCGAGGCCGATCGCGAAGGCGGCTTCCAGGTCGTGCTGGGAGTAGGTGCGGAACGCGATGTGCGTCTCAGTGGAGGCCACACCGGGGACCTTGGAGATCTGGCCCGGGATGATGTCCGCGAGGTCGTCGTGCTGGGCCACCCGCACCATGGCGATCAGATCGTGCGCCCCGGTGACCGAGTAGACCTCGCTCACGCCCTCGATCGCGGCGATCTTCTCGGCGATCTCCGGGATCCGGTCCACGCTGGTCTTGATGAGCACGATCGAAGTGATCACGGCTGGCTTTCTCCCTCGCTGGACCTGGCTGCGCCGCCCACTCTATCCGGCCGCCCGAACCGGGCCCACGCGTAGAGAAAGCCCAGGGTGAAGCCCACGAGATGGGCGAGGTAGGCCACTCCGGGGCGGGCGTCGGCCTGGCGGGCGGCGAGCCACTGGAGGGTGACCCAGAAGATCAGCACGACCCAGGCGGGGAAGCGCAGCGGGAGGAAGAAGAGGAACGGGAACAGGCTGGTCACCCGGGCGCGCGGGAAGAGCCACAGGAAGGCGCCGAGGACGCCGGAGATGGCGCCCGAGGCGCCGACCAGCGTCTGCGGGGAGTCGGCGTGGGCGGCGGCGTAACCGAGCAGCGCGAGATAGCCGGTGACGAGATAGAAGAGGGCGAAGTGCATACGTCCCATGCGCTCCTCGGCCATCGCCCCGAAGACGTAGAGGAACAGCATGTTGCCGAGGAGATGCAGCCAGTTGCCGTGGACGAAGAGCGCGGTCAGCGGGGTCAGCGGCGCGGCGGGGGTGCCGTTCCACAGGGCGGCGGGGACGACTCCCCAGCGCTCGAAGTACGAGGTCTGGGCCTGGAGAAGGTGCCCGCCGGAGCCGTAGCGGGGGTCGAGCCCGGAGGCCGGTCCGAGGACGAAGACCAGGCAGCAGGTGACGATGAGGGCGTACGTCATCACGGGACGGCCGGACCCCGCCGACTTCTCGATCATGGGCAGATCATCGCGTACCCGGCCCAACCTGCACAGAGCGCCTCGCCGCCGCCCGGTGGTGGGTACGGGCCCGGCATGGCCGAGTGCTCAGGCCGTAGGGTGACAGCACGCCGATGAGCCGAGTAGCGAGGACGCGACACCATGGCCGTTCCCACGCCGACAGCCGGGACCCGCTGGCGCTGCACGCTGTGCGGCAACCTCACCCGTTTCGATGTGACCCGCTCGACCAAGGCGGTCGAGTTCGTCCACCTGGATCTGGCCGGGGAGCCACGGGTCGAGGAGCGCGATGTGGTCAGTGAGACCATTGAGTCAGTGCGTTGTCGCTGGTGCAACGCGGTCGACCAGATCGAGCTGGTGGACCGTCCGAGTACGAACGCGAGCGCCTGAGAAGCGAAGCGAGGAGAAGGTGGTGGACCGGACGGGCGGCCGCGAGGCGGCCGGTGACGCCGAGGGCGTCACCGAGGCGCTGGACCGCCCCCTGCCGGAAGGGGTGCGGCGGCGCGTGGTGGCGCTGGTCGCGGACGCGTTCGGTGGTCTGACGGTCACCGAACTGCCACCCCAGCTGCGGCAGTACGCCCGCTTCACCCCGAACCGGCGCGCCAAGTTCGCGGGGAACGCGATGGCCGCCGCGGTGGAGAGCGACCCCGTCTTCCGGCAGCGGATCGCACAGCGGCTGCGCGAGACCCAGACGGAGCTGGCCGAGGCCATAGAGGGCGGTTCGCCGCCCGCGGCCGCGGATCCGGTGGACGTGGCGGCGGTGGCGTACGTGCTGCGCCCGCCGGGCTGGGTGAAGCTCGTCGAGGCGGCGGGCGAGGAGGCCATGCGGGCGTCGGCGGAGCGGGCCGGCGAGGAGGCGGAGCGCGAGCTGCAGCGGCTGCGCGAGGAGCTGGCGGAGGCCCGGGCGGCGGCGCGCAAGGACGCGGACCGGGCCCGCTCGGAGCTGGACGCGGCCCGCAAGGAGACGGACGCGGTGCAGCGCAAGCTGCGCAGCGCGCAGAGCGATGTCAAGCGCGGTGCGGCGGCGCTGCGCAAGGCCGAGGGCGAGCTGGAGGCCGTACGGTCGGAGGCCGCGTCGCGGCAGGCGGCCGCCGACGGCGAGGCGCGGCGGCTGCGGGCCCGGCTGGCGGAGGCGGAGTCGGCGCTGGAGGCGAGCCGCCGGGCGGTGCGCGAGGGCCGCAGCGTGGAGGACATGCGGCTGCGGCTGCTGCTGGACACCGTGCTGGACGCGGCCCAGGGGCTGCGCCGCGAACTGGCGCTGCCGCCCGCGTCGACGCATCCGGCGGACTCGGTGGACGCGGTCGAGCCGGGGAAGATGACGCCGAAGGACATAGCGACCAGGGCGCTGTCGGAGATGGACCCGGCGCTGCTGGACCAGTTGCTGGCGCTGCCGCAGGCGCATCTGGTGGTGGACGGCTACAACGTCACCAAGACCGGTTATCCGACGATGCCGTTGGAGAAGCAGCGGCTGCGGCTGCTGGGCGGGCTCGCGGTGCTCGCGGCGCAGACGGGCGCGGAGATGACGTGTGTCTTCGACGGCGCGGAGCTGGCGGCTCCGGTGCTGCTGGCGCCGCCGCGCGGGGTGCGGGTGCTGTTCAGCAAGCCCGGGGTGACGGCGGACGAGCTGATCCGGCAGCTGGTGCGGGCCGAGCCGCCGGGCCGTCCGGTGGTCGTGGTGTCGACCGACCGGGAGGTCGCGGACGGGGTCGCGCGCGCCGGAGCGCGCCCCGTGGCATCCGCCTTGTTGCTGAAACGACTTGCGCGTACCTGACGGCGGCTAAGCATCAGCGCAGTGTCAATTGACCGTCACTGCCCGTGCGATGTTTGTAAAAGATGCGCCTGTGGCCAATTTTTTTGTCGTCGGGATTTGAACGGATCACGGCAGGGTCACTAATGTCGGCTCGAACCTTCGCGCGGTTGATCACCCATCCGGGGTGACAGCGGGGGTACCGCCGAGTCCGCGGCGTATCCGCGGAGCCCGGGGTCGTACCTCAACCCCTGGTAGGCGGCCGGAGGAAGAAGGAGCTCGCCTTCGTGGCGTCCCACCGTCGACCCAAGCAGCCGAGCCGCACTCGGGTATCCGTTCTGACGGCGACCGCCGCTGCCGCCGTCGCCCTCACGTCCCAGGCCGCCCAGGCCGCTCCGAAGCAGGACAAGAAGGACGTCAAGGAGCAGGTCGACAGGCTCTACGAGGAGGCGGAGCAGGCGACCGAGAAGTACAACGGCGCCAAGGAGAAGCAGGAGAAGCTGGAGAAGCAGGTCGGCGACCTCCAGGACAACGTGGCGCGCGGCCAGGAGGACCTGAACAAGCTGCGCGACAACCTGGGTTCGATGGCCACCGCCCAGTACCGCACCGGCGGTATCGACCCCTCCGTGCAGCTGCTCCTCTCCTCCGACCCGGACACCTACCTCGACAAGGCGTCCACCCTCGACCAGGTGAGCGGCAAGCAGGCCGAGTCCCTGCGGAAGATCGCCGACAAGCAGCGCACGCTCAAGCAGCAGCGCGAGGAGGCGTCCACCAAGCTGCAGGACCTGGCGGACACCCGGAAGGCCCTGGGCGAGAAGAAGAAGGAGATCCAGGGCAAGCTCACCAAGGCCCGCAACCTCCTCAACACCCTCACCGCGCAGGAGCGCGCCAAGATGGCGCAGGAGGAGAAGGAGCGCTCCAACCGCTCCAGCAGCCGGGTGGACCTGGGCAGCGAGGTGCCCGACTCGCAGCGGGCCGCCGCCGCGCTGGCCGCCGCCAAGACCAAGATCGGCTCCCCGTACGTGTGGGGTGCCACCGGCCCGTCCTCCTTCGACTGCTCCGGCCTCACCGGCTGGGCGTACCAGCAGGCCGGGGTCCAGCTGCCGCGCATCTCCCAGGACCAGGCCAACGCCGGTACCCGCATCGGCCGCGGCGAGCTGAAGCCCGGCGACCTGGTGCTGTTCTACGGCGACCTGCACCACATAGGCCTGTACGCGGGCAACGGACAGGTGCTGCACGCGCCCAAGCCCGGTGCCGGTGTGCGCTTCGAGTCGATGGACAACATGCCGTTCCAGTTCGGCGTGCGGGTCTGACGTCCGTCCGTTCGGGCGAATCGGTACAACTCCCCACGACTCCCGCCCCGTCGGTGACCTGCGGTCTCCGGCGGGGCGTCAGTTTGTGTGCCCGCGATCGGCTTTGGACCCTGGGCAGTCGCGCCGCTACTGTCTGCCCGCAGTTCCTCACCGACACCGCGGAAGGGAGTGCGGCTCCCATGGCGTCCTCTCGCCGCCACTCGAAGCCCGGGCCCGTCCGGGCCACCGCCGTCTGGACCGCCGCCTCGGCGGCCGCCGCCACCGGCGTCGCGCTGGCTGTCCCGGCCGGGGCCGAACCCCACGACACCACGACGGGCCGCCCCGCGGCCCGGACCGCCGCCTCGGCGGCCGCCCCGGCCTTCGCCGACCGGACCGACGCGGACCGGATCGACCGGCTCTACGAGCAGGCGGAGCGGGCCACCGAGCGCTACAACGCGGCCGGCACCCGCGCCCACCGGTTGCGCCGCCAGGTGGACCGCCTCCAGGACCGGGCGGCCCGCGGCCAGGAGCGGGTCAACCGGATGCGGATGGCGCTCGGCGCGATCGCGGGCGGGCAGTACCGCACCGGCGGCTTCGACCCGGGCCTGGCCCTCCTGCTCTCCTCCGACCCCGCCCACTACCTCGACCAGGCCGGCATGCTGGACCGCATCACCAGCCGCCAGGCCGGTCAGCTGCGGGCCCTGGCCCGCGCCCAGCGCACCCTGCTGCAGCAGCGCACCGAGGCCGCGGCCCAGCTGGTGAAGCTGGAGCGCAGCCGCCGGGCCGTCGCCCGCCACAAGCGCGAGGTCCAGCGCAAGCTGGCCACCGCGCGACGGCTGCTGGGCGCGCTGCGCCCGGGGGAGTGGGAGGCGTACGCACGCGCCTCGCGCGCCGGGGACGGGCACGGGGCGCACGCCGTACTCGGCGCGCCCCCCGGTACCCCCTACGCGACAACTGATCTGCCGCCGTCCTCACCGCGCGCCGCCGCCGCGTTCGGCGCGGCGCGGGCAGCGCTCGGCCTGCCGTACGCCTGGGGCCAGGCCGGGCCCACCGCCTTCGACTGCTCCGGGCTGACCCAGTGGGCCTACCGCCGGGCCGGGGTGGCGATCCCGCGCACCTCCCAGGCCCAGGCCCACACCGGGCAGCCGGTTCCGCTGTCCCAGGCCCGCCCCGGCGACCTGGTCGTCTACCGCTCCGACGCCGGGCACGTCGCCATGTACGCCGGGGGCGGGCAGGTCATCCACGCGCCCTACCCGGGGGCGGCGGTCCGCTACGACCCGGTCGGCATGATGCCGATCTTTTCCGTCACCCGCGTCTGAAGCGCGGCGGCGGCTCGTACGATCTATGGCGTGACGGGTCGGTGGAGATCGGGGCGATGGCGGACGGCACTCTGTCTGCCGATGGTGTGGGCGCTGCCGCTGGCCGCGCTCACCGCGTGCGGCACGACCGTTCCGCCCGACGACCCCGCGGGCCGCGACGGGCGCGCCGTCCAGCGCCTGCTCGACCAGCGGGCCGCCGCGGTGCGCGGCCGGGACGCGGCCGCCTTCCTCGCCACCGTCGACCGCGGCTCGGCCGGCTACCGGGCCGAACAGCGGCGGGTGTTCCGCCGGCTGTCCGCCGTACCGCTGCGCTCCTGGACGTACCGGCTGGTGCACACCGGCGGCTTCCGGCCCGCCGTGGGCACCGGCCGCCGCCTGGCCGCCCAGGTCGAACTCCGCTACCGGCTCGCCGGATACGACACCGCCCCCGTCGTCGCCCCCCAGTACCTGACCCTCGCCCAGCGCGACGGGCGGTGGTTCATCGCCGACGACGACGGCCGGGTGGGCGGCAAGCGCGGCGTGGACCAGCTGTGGGACCAGGGCCGGGTCGACGTCGTGCGCGGCAAGCGCAGCCTCGTCCTCGGCGTCGGCCAGAACCGCAGGCTGCTGCGCGGGGTCGCCGCCACCGCCGACCGGGCCGTGCCCTCCCTCGACCGGGTCTGGCCCGGCGACTGGGCCCGGCGGGTCGTCGTCCAGGTGCCCGCCTCGCTGGACCGGATGGCCGCCCTCCTGGGTGCCTCGGCCAGCAGTTACCGGGGCATCGCGGCCGTCACCACCGGCGAGGTCGGCGGCGCGAGCGACTCCTCGCCCGCCGACCGCGTGATCGTCAACCCCGACGCCTACCGGGCGCTCGGCGACTTCGGCCGCCAGGTCGTGATCACCCACGAGACGGCGCATGTCGCCACCCGGGCCGCGACCACCGCCGCCACGCCGCTGTGGCTCTCCGAGGGCTTCGCCGACTGGACCGGCTACCGCACGCCCGGCCGCACCCCGAGCCAAGTCGCCCCCGAACTCACCGAATCCGTGGCCTCCGGCCGCCTCCCCGCGTCCCTCCCGCCCGACGATGCCTTCCGCTTCGGCAGCCGCCCCGACCGCCTCTCCGAGGCCTACGAGGAGGGCTGGCTCGCCTGCCGCCTGATCGCCGACCGCTGGGGCGAACACAAGCTGGTGGCCCTCTACCGCGCGGTCGGCGCGGCCCCGCGGCGGGAGGGGGCGGTGGAGGACGCGCTGCGGGAGGTACTGCACGTGAGCCTGCCGGATTTCACGGCCCAGTGGCGCAAGTACGTGGCCCAGACCCTGCGGTGACCCCCGGGTTCCGTCCAACCAGGTCACATCCCAGCCCCTCCGGCGTTTGAGGAGCGGGGGTGTGGGGGCGGAGCCCCCACCGGGGGACGGGGCGGAGCCCCGGGTCGGGTAGGGGCGGGGTGGGGGACAGACCCCCGGCCCCAGCCACCCGGTACTGTCGGCTCCGATGGACAAGACCCTGCTCGTGACCAACGACTTCCCGCCCCGCCCCGGCGGCATCCAGGCGTTCCTGCACAACATCGCCCTCCGCCTCGACCCGGAGCGGGTCGTCGTCTACGCGTCCACCTGGAAGCGCGGCGAGGAGGGCGCCGAGGCCACCGCCCGGTTCGACGCCGAGCAGCCGTACCCCGTCATCCGCGACCGCACGACGATGCTGCTGCCCACCCCCCGCGTCACCCGCCGCGCCACCGAGCTGCTGCGCGAGCACGGCTGCCGCTCGGTGTGGTTCGGCGCGGCGGCGCCGCTCGGGCTGATGGCGCCCGCGCTGCGCGGGGCGGGGGCCGAGCGGGCGGTGGCGACCACGCACGGGCACGAGGCGGCCTGGGCCCAGCTCCCCGCGTCCCGGGCGCTGCTGCGCCGGATCGGCGAGGGGACGGACACCATCACCTACCTCGGCGAGTACACCCGCTCCCGCATCGCCGCCGCCCTCACCCCCGAGGCCGCCGCCCGCATGGTCCAACTGCCGCCGGGGGTGGACGAGAAGACGTTCCACCCCGGCTCGGGCGGGGACGAGGTCCGGGCCCGGCTGGGGCTCGCGGAGCGGCCCGTCGTGGTGTGCGTGTCGCGGCTGGTGCCGCGCAAGGGGCAGGACACGCTGATCGAGGCCATGCCGCGGATCCTGAAGCGGGTGCCGGACGCGGTGCTGCTGATCGTCGGGGGCGGCCCGTACGCCGCGGATCTGCGCCGCCTCGCGGAGACGACGGGCGTGGCCGACAGCGTACGGTTCACCGGCCCGGTGCCCTGGGAGGAGCTGCCCGCCCACTACGGCGCGGGCGACGTCTTCGCCATGCCGTGCCGTACGCGGCGGGGCGGGCTGGACGTCGAGGGCCTGGGCATCGTCTACCTGGAGGCGTCCGCGACCGGGCTCCCCGTCGTCGCCGGGGACTCCGGCGGCGCGCCGGACGCGGTGCTGGAGGGCGAGACCGGCTGGGTGGTGCCGGGCGGCTCCGCCGAGCAGAGCGCGGAGCGGATCGTGGCCCTGCTGGAGGACGAGGCGTTGCGCCGCCGGATGGGCGAGCGGGGCCGTGCCTGGGTCGAGGAGCGCTGGCGCTGGGATCTGCTGGCCGACCGCTTGCGCTCTCTTCTCTAGGACGAAGAGCCCGGGGCGCGGCACGCCCCCGGCTCCTGCGGACAGCGTGGGCTCAGCGGCTGTACAGCGCTTCGATCTCCGTCGCGAAGTCCTTCGCCACCACGTTCCGCTTCAGCTTCAGCGAGGGCGTCACATGCCCCGAGTCCTCGGTGAACTGCTGGGTCAGGACCCGGAACTTCCGCACCGACTCCGCCTTCGAGACCGCCGCGTTTCCGTCGTCCACCGCCGTCTGGATCTCGGCCAGCAGTTCGGCGTCCTCGCACAGGTCGGCCACCGTCGCGTCGGCCGGTTTGCCGTGCTCGGCGGCCCAGCGGGGCAGGAACTCCTCGTCCAGGGTGATCAGCGCGCCCACGAACGGGCGGCCGTCGCCGACGACCATGCACTCGGCGATCAGGGCGTGCGCCCGGATGCGGTCCTCGATCACCGCGGGGGCGACGTTCTTGCCGCCCGCGGTGATGATGATCTCCTTCTTGCGGCCGGTGATGGTGAGGTAGCCGTCCTCGTCGAGGGTGCCGACGTCCCCGGTGTGGAACCAGCCGTCGGACAGCGCCTCCGCCGTCGCCGCCTCGTTGTTCCAGTACTCCGTGAACAGGTGGTCCCCGTGCAGCAGCACCTCGCCGTCGTCGGCGATGCGGACCACCGTGCCGGGCATCGGCTGGCCGACCGAGCCGATCTTCTGCCGGTCCCACGGGTTGAAGGTGGTGGCCGCGCAGGACTCGGTCAGGCCGTACCCCTCCAGCACCGTGAAGCCGATGCCCCGGTAGAAGTGGCCCAGCCGCTCGCCCAGCGGGGCGCCGCCGGAGATGGCGTGGGTGGCGCGGCCGCCGAGGGCGGCGCGCAGCTTGCCGAAGACCAGCCGGTCGAAGACCCGGTGCTTGAGCCGCAGCCCGAACGACGGCCCGCCCGGGGTGTCCAGCGCCTTGCTGTAGGCGATGGCGGCGTCGGCGGCCTTGTCGAAGATCTTTCCCTTGCCCTCGGCCTGGGCCTTGGCCCGCGCCGAGTTGTAGACCTTCTCGAAGACGCGCGGCACGCCCAGCACCAAGGTCGGCTGGAACGCGGCGAGTTCATCGGTCAGCGTCTTGATGTCCGAGACATGGCCGAGTTTGATCGGTGCCAGGACCGCGCAGATCTCCACCAGCCGCCCGAAGACATGCGCTTCCGGGAGGAACAGCAGCACCGAGGACTCGCCGGTGGCGAAGATGGGCTTCAGCCGGGCCACCGCGTTGCCGCATTCGGCGAAGAAGCTGCGGTGCGACAGGACGCAGCCCTTGGGGCGGCCGGTGGTGCCCGAGGTGTAGACGATGGTGGCGGGGGAGTCCGCGGTGGCCAGCGAGGAGCGCTCGTCCACCGTCTCGTCCGTGACGTCCGAACCCAGCGCCCGCAGCGTCCCGATCGCGTCGTCCTCGATCTGCCAGATGTGCTTGAGGCCCGGCAGGGTGTCCCGTACGGACTCCACGGCCGCCTCGTGCACCCCGGTCTCGACGAGGGCCGCGACCGCGCCCGAGTCGCTGAGGATCCACCGCACCTGCTCCGGCGAACTCGTCTCGTACACCGGCACGGTGATGGCGCCCGCGCTCCAGATGGCGAAGTCCAGCAGCGTCCACTCGTAGCGGGTGCGCGACATCAGACCGACCCGGTCGCCCGGCGACACCCCGGCCGCGATCAGGCCCTTTGCGGCGGCGCGCACCTCGGCCAGGAAGTCCGCCGCGGTGACGTCCTCCCACCGGCCGCCGACCTTGCGGCCGACCACCGCCACATCCGGGTGCTGCGCCGCGTTGCGTTGGATGAGGTCCGTCAGATTGCCGTCGGCCGGAACCTCGTACAGGGCCGGAAGGCTGAACTCGCGCAAGACTGCTGCTCCTCATGGGCGCCGGCGCCGCTGCAGGGCAATGGGGGGTGGACTGCCCGGACGTTACCCATCGGTATGGCTCCGGGATAGGGGTTTCCGTACAGATGTTTTATGCGTCACACACCGCCTTCATGCTGCCCGCAGACTAGTCGACGGCCACCGTGGCCGATAAGGAACCGCAGGTGGACGCGGGTCGCGGCGGACGGAACACCTTACGGACGGATGGTCACAGGTCTTAGGGTGACACGCATGCGAGTCCACGTGGTGAGCGACGTGCACGGGAACAGCCAGGATCTGGAGAAGGCGGCGGACGGGGCGGACGCCCTGATCTGTCTCGGCGACCTCGTCCTCTTCCTCGACTACGCCGACCACTCCCGCGGCATCTTTCCCGACCTCTTCGGCGTCGAGAACGCCGACCGCCTGGTCGAACTCCGCACCGCCCGCCGTTTCGAGGAGGCCCGCGAGCTGGGCAACCGGCTGTGGGAGGGGATCGACCGCGGCGCGGCCATCGAGTCCGCCGTACGCAGGCAATACGCCGAGCTGTTCGCGGCCTTCCCCACTCCGACGTACGCCACCTACGGCAATGTCGACATCCCCGCACTCTGGCCGGAATACGTCGAATCCGGCACCACGGTCCTCGACGGCGAGCGGGTCGAGATCGGCGGCCTCGTCTTCGGCTTCGTCGGCGGGGGCCTGCGCACCCCGATGCGCACCCCGTACGAGATCGACGACGAGACGTACGCCGAGAAGATCGCGGCGCTCGGCGGCCGGGGCGAGGTGGACGTGCTGTGCACCCACATACCGCCCGAGGTGCCGGACCTCTGCTACGACACCGTCGCCCGCCGCTTCGAGCGCGGCAGCGAGGCGCTGCTGGACGCGATCCACACCCTTCGTCCCCGTTACTCGCTTTTCGGCCATGTCCACCAGCCGCTCGTCCGCCGCATGCGGATCGGCGCCACCGAATGCGTCAACGTCGGACACTTCGCCTCCACCGGCACCCCCTGGACCCTGGAGTGGTGACCCGCGCGCGATAGCCTTCACCGGCAGACACCCCATGCGGCGGACCGGTACGGAGGAGCCACGGCGATGGCGGAACACACCAGCTCGAGCATCACGATCGAGGCGGCACCGGCCGACGTGATGGAGGTGATCGCCGACTTCGACCGTTACCCGGAGTGGTCCGGTGAGGTGAAGGAGGCCGACGTCCTCACCAAGGACGGGCAGGGCCGCGGCGAGCAGGTGCGGATGGTGCTCGACGCCGGGGCCATCAAGGACGACTACACGCTCCAGTACACCTGGGACGGCGACCAGGTCAGCTGGTCCCTGCTCAAGTCCCAGATGCTGCGCACCCTGGACGGCTCCTACCGGCTGGCCGCGCTGGACGGCGGCACGCGCACCGAGGTGACGTACCAGCTCACCGTCGACGTCAAGATCCCCATGCTCGGCATGATCAAGCGCAAGGCGGAGAAGGTCATCATCGACCGCGCGCTCGCGGGTCTGAAGAAGCGGGTCGAGGCCGCGTAGTTCCGCCTCGGCGCGCGGCCGCCACCATGGGGCGGGGAGCGGGCCGGTGGCGGGGTACGCTCCGGCGGGGGCGGCCACCGGGAGCCGCACCGCACACCGACGAAACACCCCGCCGGAGGCTCCTTTCATGCGTACGGTCCTCGTCACCGGTACGGGCGGCGCGGGCCGCACCACCGTGGCCGCCGCGACCGCCCTCGCCGCCGCCCGCGAGGGACAGCGCACCCTGCTGCTCACCGCGGACCGCGACGGCACGCCCGAGGCACTGCTCGGCATCGGCCCGCTGCGCGGCGGGCCCGGTCGCAGCGCCGACCGGCTGCCGTGGTCCGTGCCCGTCGCGCTGACGCCGGGGCTGTGGGCCGCCCGGATCGTCACCGAGGAGTGGTTCCGCGACGAGCTGACCGCCCTCCAGGACCGCGGCCGCGGCATGCTCGACATGCTGGGCTCGACCCCGCTGGACGGCGAGGAGGTCACCGCGCTCCCCGGCGCGGAGTCGGTCGCGCTGCTGCGCGCCCTGCGCGCCGCGCAGACCGCGCCGCCCGGCACCGGCTGGGATGTCCTGGTGGTCGACCTGCCGCCCGCGCCGGAGACCGTCGCCCTGCTCGCCCTGCCCGAACAGCTGCGCCGCTATCTGCGGCGGCTGCTGCCCGCCGAGCGGCAGGCGGCCCGCGCGCTGCGGCCGATGCTGGCCCAGCTGGCCGGGATGCCGATGCCCGCGCAGAAGCTGTACGAGACGGCCGAGCGCTGGGAGCGCGAGCTGGCCGCCGTCCAGGACGTCCTGGAGTCGGAGGCCACGACCGTACGGGTGGTGGTGGACCCCGGGCCGCTCACCGACCGCGCGCTGCGCACCGCCCGCGCCGGGCTGGCGCTGCACGGCTGCCGGGTGGAGTCGGTCGTCGCCAACCGGCTGCTGCCCACCGGCACCCCCGACCCGTGGCTCGGGGCGCTGTCCGGTCAGCAGCAGGCCGCGCTGAAGGAGCTGTACGAGCAGTGGACGCCGGACGTGCCGATCCGCGAGCTGCCGCATCTGGGCCGCGATCCGCAGGGGCTCGGCGACGCCGCCGACAGCGGCCCCGGCGACGCGTCCGGCGACGGCCCCGGTGACGGTCCCCGCGATGTCTCCGGAGTGGTTTCCGGAGTGGTCTCCGGCGTGGTGGTCTCCGGCGGGGGCGGCCCCCGTCCGGCCGCCGGACTCGCGGCGCTGGCCGGACCGGTCGGGGCGCCGGACCCACGCCCTGACCGCCCCGCGGCCGACCCGTGGAGCGTCGAGGACCGGCTGGCCGACGAGGGGGCGCTGCTGTGGCGGCTGCCGCTGCCCGGCGCCGACCGGGACGGGCTGGGCCTGGTCCGGCGCGGCGACGAACTGATCGTCACGGTCGGACCGTTCCACCGCGTGCTGCCGCTGCCGTCCGCGCTGCGCCGCTGCACGGTCTCCGGGGCCGGGCTGCGCGACGGCCATCTGCAGGTCCGCTTCACCCCGGACCCCGACCTGTGGCCGAAGCGGCCCTGACCGCTTCCGGCGGAAGGACCCTCGCCCGTCGTTCCGGTAACGTCGAGAGCAAGCCCGGTTGAACGAACGGACCGGGCAGCCAGCCTCCCCGCCGCAGGAGTTCGCCATGAGCGATGCCACCGAGCGCCCCGCAGACGCCCCGGGCACCGACGTACCGGTCACCGAGATCGACCCCGACGCCTGGGAGCGCGCCTGCGCCGAGGACCTGGCCGCCGAGAAGGCCCGGCGGCAGGCCCGCGAGGGCGGCGAGGAGCCGGGCAGCGCCGCCGAGGAACTGCGCAAGCTGGCCGACGCCGTCGCGGAGAAGCTGGCCGGGCTGCAGACCCCGCTCGCCGGTACGGCGGTGGAGGGGGCCGTACAACAGTTGATCGCAGGAGCGAAGGCGGCCGTCGAACCGGTCATCGAGCGCAATCCCGACGTATTCGAGCATCTCGCCAGCGCCGGAAGCGAACTGCTCGCCGCCTACCGGGCCGCCGTGACGGGCCAGGAGCAGCGTTGGACCCAGAGCGGCGACAGCGGGCGGACGTCCGGCGGGGACGAAGGTCAGAGTTCGAGTAGTGAACACATCGACCTCGATTGAGCGCCACCTCCGGTACCGTTAGCCGTGGCGGGGTTCGACCAAATAACTGAGGGACTCATGGGACTCACCATCGGCGTCGACATCGGCGGCACGAAGATCGCGGCCGGCGTGGTCGACGAAGAGGGCTCGATTCTCGAAACGAGCCAGGTTTCGACCCCGCCGACCCCCGAGGGAGTCGTCGACGCCATCGCGGACGCCGTGCGCGACGTCAGCACCGGTCATGACGTCGAGGCCGTCGGCATCGGGGCGGCCGGTTATGTGGACGACAAGCGCGCCACCGTGCTCTTCGCGCCCAACATCAACTGGCGGCACGAGGCGCTGAAGGACAAGGTCGAGCAGCGCGTCGGCCTGCCCGTCGTCGTGGAGAACGACGCGAACGCGGCCGCGTGGGGCGAGTACCGGTTCGGCGCCGGGGCGGGCCACGACGACGTCGTGTGCATCACGCTCGGCACCGGCCTCGGCGGCGGCATCATCATCGGCGGCAAGCTGCACCGCGGCCGCTTCGGCGTCGCGGCCGAGTTCGGCCACATAAGGGTCGTCCCCGACGGTCTGCTGTGCGGCTGCGGCAGCCAGGGCTGCTGGGAGCAGTACGCCTCAGGGCGCGCCCTGGTGCGTTACGCCAAGCAGCGCGCCAACGCCACCCCGGAGAACGCGGAGATCCTGCTCGGCCTCGGCGACGGCACCCCCGAGAGCATCGAGGGCAAGCACATCAGCGACGCCGCCCGCCAGGGCGACCCGGTCGCCATCGACTCCTTCCGCGAGCTGGCCCGCTGGGCGGGGGCCGGGCTCGCCGACCTCGCCTCGCTCTTCGACCCCTCGGCGTTCATCGTCGGCGGCGGGGTCTCCGATGAGGGCGATCTCGTCCTGGAGCCGATCCGCAAGTCGTTCCGCCGCTGGCTGGTCGGCAATCAGTGGCGGCCGCACGCCCAGGTCCTCGCCGCCCAGCTCGGCGGCAAGGCCGGGCTCGTCGGCGCCGCCGACCTGGCCCGCCAGGGCTGAGCTTCAAGAGGGGGGAGCGTGGTGCTCGCGGATCTGCCCGCCTCCACCACCGGCCCGGACGCGGCCGTGGTGCGGGTGCTCAGCTACAACATCCGCTCGCTGCGTGACGACCGCGAGGCGCTGGCCCGGGTGATCCGGGCCTGCGCCCCCGATGTCGTCTGCGTTCAGGAGGCGCCGCGCTTCTTCCGCTGGCGCAAGGCCGCCGCCTGGCTGGCCCGGGAGACCGGCCTGGTCTACGCCACGGGCGGGGCCACCGCCGCCGGACCCATGATCCTCACCTCGCTGCGCGCCCACGTCGAGCGGTCCGAGGACGTCCTGCTGCCCCGCCTCCCCGGCCTGCACCGGCGTGGCTTCGCCACCGCCGTGCTGCGCTTCGGTGGCGGCCACCGGGACCCCGAAGGCACGGGCGGCGCCATCCGGCTCGGGGTCGTCAGCTGCCATCTGAGCCTGGCCGCGGCCGAGCGCTACGACCAGGCCGGGATGCTGCTGGACCAGGTCGCCGCGCTCGGCGTGCCGTACGCCGTCGCCGCCGGTGACATCAACGAGCAGCCCGACGGCCGCGCCTTCCGCCGTATCGCCGGAACGCTGCGGGACGGCTGGGCCACCGAGCCGTGGGGGAGCGAGGCCACCTTCGACCCGGGCGATCCGCGCCGCCGCATCGACGCGCTGTTCGCGACCGACGGCATCGAGATCATCGGCTGCGGGGTGCCGTCCGGGCTGCCCGGCGTCGACGACGCCGACCTGCGGGCGGCCACGGACCACCTCCCGGTCCTGGCCGCGCTCCGGCTGCCCCGCGCGCCCGCGTAAGTCGGCGTCGTCCGCGCCGTCCGCGTCGTCCGGGTAAACGCCGGCCGAGGGGTTCAGACGACGGCACCCCGGCCGGGGTCCTCGTCCTCCTCGTCGTCGCTGTCCTTCATCCGCATCACCAGCGTGACGAAGCCGCCCAGGAAGCCGCCGACGCCCAGCGTCGTGATCCACCAGGTCATCTCCACCCGGAACAGCACCACGCCGAGCAGCAGCAGCGGCCCGCCCAGCACGCCCAGCCAGGCGAACCGGGACGTGGTGTCGGACTCCGGGAGCGGCGGCGGCTCGGGCGGGACGAAATGGCCCTCGTCGGTCTCGTCGAAGTCGCCCTCGGAGGGCTCCCCGGCGTCCCAGTCGCGCGGGCCCACGCCCGGCGCGTACACGATGAAGCTGCCGACGGGCTTGTCGCCCTTCGTGTCGGGCTTCTCCGTCTTGGTGAGGGCGTCCGGCGCCGCCGCGCCCGGACGGTCGTCCTCGACGTCGGGGTCGAAGTCGTCCTCGAAGCGGTCCTCGAACCGCTCGTCCAGCCCGTCGTCCAGCTCGCCCAGCGGGTCCTCGCGCCGGGAGTCCTCGCGGCCCCACTTCTCGGTCAGATTCTCGGCCGCTGGCCACCGCTCCGCGCCCGGCGGGTCCGGCGGCTCCTCCCCGTACGCGGCGACGATCGCCGCGAAGGCGGCATCGTCGTCCCGGCGCGCCCCCGCCTCGTTCTCGTTCGGATCACGCTCAGCCACTGGCCGCCGCCCCCTCCCTCCCGCTGACGTCCCCGGGATGTCCCCCGTTGTCCTGTCCCATACCCGCGGTCAACCGGGTGATGAACGTGTCCGTCTCCTCGAAGATGAACTCGGCGTCGTAGTCCAGCGTCGCCACGTGGTAGCTGTGCTCCAGCAGCCGTTCGGTGACGTCCCGGGACGAGACCTGGCTGAGGACGCGCTCGGAGTCGGCCGACGGCACCACATGGTCCTGCGGGCTGTGCATCACCAGCAGCGGCTGGGTCACCTGCGGCAGTTCGGCGTCGACCAGCCGGTAGAAGCGGCGCATCGAGTGCACGGCGTGCAGCGGCATCCGGTCATATCCCCATTCCTGGGAACCCGGCTTGGCGATGTCGCTCGCGATCCCCTTGACGGAGGGCACCAGATGACGCAGCACCGGAAGAGCCACGGCCAGCGGATCGTGGATCCGGTTGGCCGGATTCACGACGGCGACACCGCTGATCCCCGCGCCGTGCTGGGCGGCCAGCCGCAGCGCCAGCGCGCCGCCCATCGACAGCCCGCAGACGAAGACCCGGGCGCACCGCTCGCGCAGCGCCCGCAGCTCCCGGTCGACCTCGGCGTACCAGTCCTGCCACCCGGTGACCGCGAGATCCTGCCAGCGGGTCCCGTGGCCGGGCAGCAGCGGAAGCGAGACGGTCAGCCCGCGCCGCGCCAGGTGCTCGGCCCAGGGGCGCACCGACTGCGGGGAACCGGTGAAGCCGTGACAGACGAGGACGCCGATCTCTCCGCCGTCGTGGCGGAACGGCTCGGCTCCGGGGAGGAGCGGCACCACGGATCTCCGTTCGGTGGTGAAGCGGTCAACGGGACCTCAGCGTACGCGGCGCGCCGCACCGGGGGTAGGCAGGTTAAGGTCTCCTCGTCGGATACAGGAGGTTCTCGGTTGTTCTACGGTGCAATGAAGCTGTCGGTGGGTGGGACGTTGAAGCTCGCCTTCCGGCCCTGGGTCGAGGGACTGGAGAACGTCCCCGACGAGGGGCCGGCCATTCTCGCGAGCAACCACCTCTCCTTCTCCGACTCCTTCTTCCTGCCCGCGATGCTCGACCGGAAGGTCACCTTCATCGCCAAGCAGGAGTACTTCACCACTCCGGGGATCAAGGGCAGGCTGACGGCCGCGTTCTTCAAGGGCGTCGGCCAGCTGCCGGTGGACCGCTCGGGAAGCCGGGGCGCGGGAGAGGCCGCGATCAAGGCCGGGATCGAGGTCATCAAGCGCGGTGAGCTGTTCGGCATCTATCCGGAGGGCACGCGCTCCCCGGACGGCCGGCTCTACCGCGGCAAGCCCGGCGGCCTGGCGCGGGTCGCGCTGGCGACGGGCGCGCCGGTGATCCCGGTCGCGATGATCGACACCGAGAAGATCCAGCCGCCGGGCAAGGTGATGCCCAAGCTGATGCGTCCCGGCATCAAGATCGGCAAGCCGCTGGACTTCAGCCGCTACCACGGCATGGACGGCGACCGCTTCATCCTGCGCTCGGTGACCGACGAGGTCATGTACGAGATCATGAAGCTGTCCGGCCAGGAGTACGTCGACATCTACGCGACCGCCGCCAAGCGGCAGATCGCGGAGGCGGAGGCGGCCCGGAAGCAGGCCGAAAAGGCCGAAAAAGCGGAGAAGGCCGAGAAGGCCGAGACGACTGCGGACAAGGGCAAGGACAAGGACAAGACCGGGGCGTAAAGCGCGCCGGACCCGGGGGTGGGGGGAAGTTGGCGCCGCAGCCCAAGCGCGAGCGTGTCGTACGCATGTCCGTGGAGCAGCCGCTGTGGCAGGCGCTGACCGCCTACCGGGTGCTCACGCTGATCTACGCGCTCTGTCTCTTCGTCTACTCCTTCTACGACTACGACCGTCCGAGGGGCGCCGCCGCCTATATGGCGGTGCTCACCCTGTGGACGGCGCTGACGTTCCGTATGGTCTCCTCGGCCGAGCGCTGCACCCGGCGCTTCCTGATCGGCGACCTCGCGGTCGCGATCACCGGCATCCTGCTCACCCCGCTGGTCGACACCCACGACCGGATCGCCGAGGGCACGCCCACGCTGCCGTCCATATGGACGGCGGGCGCGGTCCTCGGCTTCGCCATCAAGGGCGGCTGGCGGTGGGCCGCGTGGGCGTCGACGATCGTGTGCGCGGCGAACATCATCGAGCGCGGCGGGTTCGCCCAGGACACCGTCCACATGCTGATGCTGGTGTGGGTGGCGAGCGTGGCCATCGGGTACGTCGTGGAGGTCGCCCGCGCCAGTGAGCGCACCCTGGCCCGCGCGCTGCGCATCGAGGCGGCGACCCGCGAACGCGAGCGGCTGGCCCGGGACATCCACGACAGCGTCCTCCAGGTGCTGGCCATGGTGCAGCGGCGGGGCGCCGCGATCGGAGGCGAGGCGGCCGAACTGGGCCGGATGGCGGGGGAGCAGGAGATCGCGCTGCGCTCGCTGGTGGCCACCGGTCTGGTCACCCCGCCGCGCGGCGCGGCCGACGACCGTACGGATGCCACGGACCCGGGGCCACCGTCCGCTCCCGTCGCCGCCGCCCCTCGGCCCGAGCTGCCCGAGGACGCCGACGAACCCTGCGATCTGCGGGCCCTGCTCGCCCCGCACGCCGGATCGCAGGTCACCTTCTCCGAACCGGGCGCCCCGGTGATCCTCCCGGCCGCCGCGGCGGGGGAGTTGGCGGCCGCTGTCGGTGCCGCGCTGGACAATGTACGGGTGCACGCGGGTGAGGGGGCCCGGGCCTGGATCCTGCTGGAGGACGAGCCGGGCGCGGTCATGGTCACCGTCCGGGACGACGGGCCCGGCATCCCGGAGGGCAGGCTCGCCGACGCCGAGCGGGAGGGCCGGCTCGGGGTCGCCCTGTCGATCCGGGGCCGGCTGCGCGACCTCGGCGGCACCGCCGAGTGGATCTCGGCGCCGGGCCAGGGCACCGAGGTGGAGCTGACGGTTCCGAAGCTCGCGGCGAGTGGGAAGAAAGGGACGACCGCACGATGACCGACGACCGGGAAGCCGCACGGGCGGTGACCGTGATGGTGGTGGACGACCACCCGATGTGGCGCGACGCCGTCGCCCGCGACCTGGCCGAGGCCGGGTTCGACGTGGTGGCCACCGCCGGGGACGGGCCGCAGGCGGTCCGCCGGGCCAAGGCCGCCGAGCCCGACGTCCTGGTGCTCGACCTCAACCTGCCCGGGCTGCCCGGCGTCGAGGTCTGCAAGGAGGTCGTCTCCGCCCACCCCGCGCTGCGGGTGCTGGTGCTCTCCGCGAGCGGTGAGCACGCGGACGTCCTGGAGGCGGTCAAGTCCGGCGCCACCGGCTATCTGGTGAAGTCGGCCAGCACCGAGGAGCTGCTGGACGCGGTGCGCCGTACCGCCGTCGGTGACGCCGTCTTCACCCCGGGCCTCGCCGGGCTTGTGCTCGGGGAGTACCGGCGGCTGGCGAGCGAGCCCGCCCCCGTCACCGCCGACCAGCCGGTCGCCCCGCAGCTCACCGAGCGGGAGACGGAGGTGCTGCGGCTGGTGGCCAAGGGGCTTTCGTACAAGCAGATCGCCGAGCGCCTGGTGATCTCCCACCGCACCGTGCAGAACCACGTCCAGAACACCCTGGGCAAGCTCCAGTTGCACAACCGGGTGGAGCTGGTCCGGTACGCCATCGAGGCCGGGCTCGACGACGCCTGAGACCCACCCGCTCGAACGGGTGAAGTTCAAAACCAACTCCCTTGGACGGAGCGGGAATCGCTTTCCGCCCCATCCCCTGTGACCTGGATCACCGTTAGCGTGGCCCCGTACCGGGCCCAATCTCGGGATTTCAGCGGCAGAAGGGATGAAAAGGATGCGGGTCGGAGTGCTGACCGGCGGCGGTGACTGCCCCGGGCTCAACGCGGTCATCCGCGCCGTCGTGCGCAAGGGCGTGAAGGAATACGGCTACGACTTCGTCGGCTTCCGGGACGGCTGGCGCGGTCCCCTCCAGAACGACACCGTTCCCCTCGACATCCGCGCGGTACGCGGCATCCTGCCGCGCGGAGGCACCATCCTCGGCTCGTCCCGCACCAACCCCTTCAACAGCGAGGACGGCATCCGCCGGGTCAAGGAGACCCTGGCCAAGCAGGAGGTCGACGCGCTCATCGCGATCGGCGGCGAGGACACTCTCGGCGTCGCCTCCCGGCTCTCCGGCGACTACGGCATCGCCTGCGTCGGCGTCCCCAAGACCATCGACAACGACCTCTCCGCCACGGATTACACCTTCGGCTTCGACACGGCCGTCAACATCGCCACGGAGGCCATCGACCGCCTCCACACCACCGCCGAATCCCATATGCGGGTGCTGGTGGTGGAGGTGATGGGCCGCCACGCGGGCTGGATCGCCCTCCACGCCGGGCTCGCCGGCGGCGCCAACGTCATCCTCATCCCCGAGCAGCGCTTCGACGTCGACCGCATCTGCGCCTGGGTCGAATCCCGCTTCAAGATCCGCTACGCCCCGATCGTCGTCGTCGCGGAGGGCGCGATGCCGAAGGGGGGCGACGCGGTGCTCAAGGACGGGTCCCTGGACTCCTTCGGTCACGTGCGGCTCTCCGGTATCGGGGAGTGGCTGGCCAAGGAGATCGAGAAGCGCACCGGCAAGGAGGCCCGTACGACCGTCCTGGGCCATGTGCAGCGCGGCGGCACCCCCAGTGCCTTCGACCGCTGGCTGGCCACCCGCTTCGGCCTCCACGCGATCGATGCCGTACGGGACCAGGACTTCGGCAAGATGGTCGCCTTGCGCGGCACCGATATCGTCCGCGTCCCCCTGGCCGAGGCGACGGCCCGCCTCAAGACGGTGGACCCGTCGCTGTACGCGGAGGCGGAGGTCTTCTTCGGCTGACGGTTCCTCAAGTCCGCTGCTCCCGCCGGTGCGTCGCCCGGCGGGAGCAGTGCTTTTCGGTGCTCGCGCCTGAGAGAAATTCTGTCAGTGCTAGACATCGGGCTCCCGCTACGTCTAGCATTGCTAGCAGGTTGAGCGGCGCTCGACAGGGGGTCGGCGCCGCGACGAGAGGGGAACACCTGCCATGCCTACCGCCGCCACCACCGCCGCCACCGTGATCACCTGGGCGATCGCCGTCGGGATCATCCTCATCGGCGCCCGCAGCCTGTGGACCCCGGAGGCCGCGGCGGACTTCGGTATACCCGGCACCCGCACCGAGGACCCCAGCGTCCGCGCCTGGCTGTCCGTCCTGGCCGTCCGCGACATCGGCTACGGCCTCTTCCTGCTGATCGTGCTGCTCGGCGCGGGCACGCACCTGCGCGGCTGGATGATGCTGGCCGGCTCGCTCGTCACGCTCGGGGACACGCTCATCACGAAGCTCAGCGGCGGGCCCGCCAAGGCGTACCTCGGCATCCACGCCACCACCACCGTGGTCATGGCCGCCGCCGGCGCGGTGCTGCTGCTGTCCTGACCGCGGCCACCGACGCTTCCCCCGCGAGGGGATGCCCGCCGAGGGGAGCACTCCGGTGCTCCCGTCGGCGGGCACTTCGGTGTCAGACCCGCACGGCCGCCAGCAGCTCCGCCACCAGCACCGCCCCGTTCCGCGACAGCACCGACTCCGGGTGGAACTGCACCCCGGCGAAGCCCGGCCCCCGCAGCGCGTGCACCTCCCCGTTCACCGCGTCCCGGCTCAGCTCCACCCGGTGCATCGCCAGCTCCGTCTCCACGCCCTCATCGCACCGCGCGGTGAACGTGTTGTAGAAGCCCACCGTCTCCTGGCGCCCGAAGAAGTCGATCCGCTCCTGCGCCCCCTGGAACGGCACGTCCTTCCGTACGATCTCCAGCCCCAGCTCCGCCGCGATCAGCTCGTGCCCCAGGCACACCCCGAGCAGCCCGTGCCGGTGCCCGGCCACCAACTCCGCCGTGAGCCCCCGCAGGAACCGCATCTTCGGGTCCGTGGAGTCACCGGGGTCCCCCGGCCCGGGGCCGAGCACGACGGGCCCCTCGTGCGCCAGCGCGGCGCCCCGCACGCCCGGCTCGTCATACCGACGCACCGTCACCGTCAGCCCCGCCATCCGCAGCAGATGCGCGAGCATCGCCGTGAACGTGTCCTCGGCGTCGATCACCAGCGCGTGCCCGGACAGCAACCCCTCCGCGGCCTGCATCCGCAGCCAGAACGGCGCCAGATCCGCCCGCCGCGCGTCCAGCGCCGCCCGCACCCGCGGATCGTCCGCGAGCCGGGGACGCGGGCCCGCCCCGGCCCGTACGGGCGCCTCCCGCACACCCAGCGCGGTCAGCACCCCGGCCGCCTTGGCGTGAGTCTCGGCGACCTCCGCGCGCGGGTCGGAGTGGCGCACCAGCGTCGCCCCGACCGGCACCCGCAGCACGCCGTCGCCGTCGATGTCGGCGGTGCGGATGAGGATCGGCGAGTCGAGGGTCTGGGCGCCGCCGCCGTCGCGCCCGATGAGCGCGAGCGCCCCCGCGTAGTAGCCCCGGCCACCGGGCTCGTAGCGCTCGATCACGCGGCACGCGTTCTGCACGGGCGAGCCGGTGACGGTCGCCGCGAACATCGTCTCCCGCAGCACGTCCCGTACGTCCAGCGAGGACCGCCCGCGCAGCTCGTACTCGGTGTGCGCGAGGTGCGCCATCTCCTTGAGCCGCGGCCCGACGACGACGCCGCCCATGTCGCCGACGGTGCACATCATCTTCAGCTCCTCGTCCACGACCATGGACAGCTCCTCCACCTCCTTGGGGTCGTGCAGGAACTCCAGCAGCCCTTCCGCCGTCGCGCCGCCCGCCGGATAGCGGTACGTCCCGCTGATCGGGTTCATCACGACCGTGCCTCCCGCCCGTCGCCCACCACCACCCTCAAACGAGACCGCTTCGCGCTCGCCCCTCCCACCTGACATCCGTACGTGCACCTCCGGGCTGGCCCCCACCAGCGTCCGCCCGCCGCCCAGCCGTACGACGTACGTCCAGTACGCGCCCCGCTCACCGGCGAGCAGCCGCCGGAAGAGCGCGAGCGCGTCGGTACTCGCGAACCCCGGGATCTCCCCCTGAAAGGTCCGTCGAATGACGAAGTTCGCCCCCTCCCCGGTGCCGATCTCGTCCTCGATGACCCGGCTCACGATCTGCGCGTACGCGTCGTCGTCGACGTCGAAGCGCCCGCCCTCGACCCGCACGTCGTGCGCGGGCAGCGCCTCCAGCAGCTCGGCGAGCGGCAGCGCGTACGTGGTCTCGGGCCGCAGCACGGCCAGCGGCGTCCCGTCGTCCCGGACGTCGAACCCCCGCTCCCGGATCTGCCGGAACGGCACCAGCGCGAGCGCGTCGCTCACCGGACCGCCGCCCTCCGGTACCCCGGTCGGCAGCGGGATGTCGGTCAGCCGCTCCACCTCACCGGCCGGGCCGATGAGCACGTCGACGGTGTCGGGCGCATGGCCGGGCGTACGGCGGTGCAGCAGGGCGAAGGGCGGGCAGTCGTCGGCGAGCAGCCGGGCGACGACGGCCTGGGCGTCTGCGTCGTGCATGGCGGGTTCCTTCCGGAGAGGAGGAACGACCCGCGACAAACGCCGAAGGCCGCCCCTCGGGCGGCCTTCGCGTGAGTCTGGTTCAGTGCGCGCGATTCAGTGGGCCGCCGGATGAGCGGTCCACCACCAGGTCATGGTCAGTCGCGCGAACATGGTCCGGACTCTACCTCAGTTCCATGGGTTGGCGGGCTGGTCGTTGATCGCCGCCCAGAAGCGGGTGCCGTCGGGGACATAGCCGTACGCCCAGAAGGACCAGCCGCCGCTGGCCTCCAGGTTGGCGCCGTAGCGGCCGTCGTGGAACTCGGCCATCCGCCAGTCCGCGCCGTAGTACTGCGCACAGACGGCGTCTGCCGTCGCCCGGCTGGTCAGCGACTTGCCCAGCACGGGCGGGGTCGCGGCGACGGTGCCGCGCGCCCAGCCCGCGTAGAAGTCCGGCGTGATCCCGGCGGGCACGGCGCTGCCGCTGACTCTCAGGCACAGCATGGGCAGCGTCGCGGTGGCGGCGGTGTCGCCGTTGTACGCGTCGGTCGCGGAATCGGCGCCGACCCGGACCGTGCCGTTGCCCTTGGCGAGCACGGTCCACGTCATCCCGGACGGGATGGCGGATGAGTCCGCCTGGGCGGGTGTGGCGCCCAGCGACATCAGTACGAGCGAGGCGGCGGCCGCGAAGGCGGCGGCACCGCGGCGGAGCAACTTCCTCATGGGACTACTCCTTCGGATGGGGACCGGCCACGGGGGCGGGCCGGTCACCCGAACAGCGTCCGAGGAGCGCGAGATTCCATCACGGCTTCTTCACGGCATGGCTGTAAGCCGCCGGGGGATGCCCGAACGTCCGTTCTTGCGCAACGCGCCCCGCGTGTGCTTGGTACGGACCTTTGTCATGCGGAGCGCCTGCCGACGCGCTGCGCCGTGTGAACGCCCACAGCGCGAGCCCGAGGCAGCTGAACGCGGCACCCAGTGCGCATACGGCGCCCCAGCCGGCCACCGTGTAGAGGGAGGTCGCGGCGATGGCGCCGGTGGCGCTGCCGATCGAGTAGAACACCATGTACCCGCCGATGAGGCGGCTGCCCGCTTCCGGGTGCAGCGCGTAGATCAGGGTCTGGTTGGTGACATGGACCGCCTGCACGGCGAGGTCGAGAAGGACCACCCCGGCGAACAGGGCCCACAGTGAGCCGCGGGTGAAGGCCAGGGGCAGCCACGAGGCGGTGAGCAGCGCCAGGGCGATGCCGGTGGTCCGCCGGGAGAGTCCACGGTCGTTCAGGCGGCCCGCCACGCTCGCGGCCAGGGCACCCGCGACACCGATGAGCCCCAGCGCCCCGATCGCGCTGTGCGGCAGGAAGTACGGCGCCTCGCTGAGCGGCAGCGCGACGCTGCTCCACAGGGTGCTGAAGGCGGCGAAGATCAGCAGGCCGAACAGGGCCCGCAGCCGCAGCAGTCGTTCCCGCGCGAACAGCGCGACCGTGGAGCGCAGGAGCTGCCCGTAGCGCAGAGCGGCCGACGGGGTGGCGCTGTGGCGCGGCAGCACTCGGGACAGGACCAGGGCGAGCAGCGCGGTGAGCGACGCCGAGGCGAGGTAGACGGAGCGCCAGCCCGCGAGATCGGCCATGAGGCCGGACGCCGTACGGGCGAGCAGGATTCCGATGACCACGCCGCTGGTGACCAGACCGACGACCCGTCCGCGCCCGGCGGGCGGGGCCAGTGATGCCGCGAAGGCCACCAAGGTCTGCGTGACGACCGCGAGAAGACCCGTCGCCGCCATGCCCGCGAGCAGGATCACCGCCGTAGGGGCGGTGGCCACCACGGTCAGCGCCACCACCAGAAGCAGCAGTTGGGCCACGACGAGCCGTCTGCGGTCGGTCACGTCGCCGAGCGGCACGAGGAAGAAGAGCCCCAGCCCGTACCCGACATGGGTGAGGGTGACCACGCTGCCGACCAGTGCCGGGCTCATGTCCAGGTTGTGGCCCATGGTGACCAGGAGTGGCTGGGAGAAGTAGACGTTGGCCACCGCGGCCCCGCAGGCGACGGCGAACAGGATGACGACACCACGGGACACCGGCGGCTCCTTCGCATTCTGGTTTCATCTTGCTACCAGCGGTGACGGTAGCCCTTCTTGGTAGCATGTTGCAACCATCGTGAGAGTGAGGGACGCCATGGTGAGCAGGACGCGCTTCGACGACAGCGAATGCCCCGTCGCCCGGTCGGTGGACGCGATCGGCGACTGGTGGTCTCTGCTGATCGTGCGGGACGCCTTCGACGGAAGCCGGCGCTTCGGGGAGTTCCAGCGCAGCCTGGGCGTGGCAAAGAACATCCTCACCGCGCGTCTGCGCACCCTGGTCGCCGGTGGCGTCCTCGAATCCGTCCCCGCCTCGGACGGCAGCGCCTACCGCGAGTACGTGCTGACCCCGAAGGGCAAGGCGCTCTTCCCCGTCATCGTGGCGCTGCGGCAGTGGGGCGAGCAGAACTTCTTCGATCCCGGCGAACCGCACTCGGAGTTGGTCGACCGCCGCCAGGGCCATCGCCTCCGCGCACTGGAAGTGCTGTCGGCGGACGGGCGACCGCTGAACCCCGACGACACCATCGTCCGCAAGGTGAGGGGGTGAGGTGTGGGCCCTGTGGAGAGCGGCACCCCGGGCGCCGGGTTGTCGGCGCCGGTCGCTACGTTGACGGACCGCGCAATCGCTCTGATGTGCGGCTTCACTTCGTGCACTACGGGGGAAAGCTTTGTCCACGTCCGCGCCGCCGCCCGGCGGCTACAGCCCCTACCCGCCGCAGCAGGGCCAGCCCCAGTACGGTCAGCAGCCGTACGGCCAGCCGCAGTACGGCCAGCCCTACCCGGGCGCGCCCGCTCCGCCGCCTTCGCCCCGGCGGCCCGGCTTCTTCAGCCGCTTCAACCTCAAGACCAAGATCCAGATGGTCGCCGGTGTCGTAGTAGTGATCTTCTGCGGTGTCTGGTACGGGGTGCTGGGCCACGACAGCCCCGACACCGGCCCGGCCAACACGGACAGCACGAGCGCGTCCGCCGCCGATGTCGGTGACTGCCTGCAGAACAAGGGCTCCGAGAGCGACCCGGACCTCACGATCGTGGACTGCGGTGGCGCCACCGCGGACTACAAGGTGAAGCAGCGTGAGGCGCTGGACTACACCTGCGATCCGCAGTACGCCACGTACCAGTTGACCCGCAACGGCAGGCCGCAGTTCACCCTCTGCATGGAGCACATCAGCAAGTAAGGGTGCCGTTCGCCGTCGCGGTGACGAAGTCGCCGAAGGCGGCGGGGGAGAGGAGAAGGACGGGGCCGTCGGGGTGCTTGGAGTCGCGGATGGCGACGCGCCCAGGTATCTCGGCGACCTCGACGCATTCGCTGTTGCCGACATCCCCGCTGTAGCTCGACTTGCGCCAATCAGGACTGCGTTCCATAGCGCTCCTCCATCACTTGCGCGATCAGATCTGCCGAGTCCACTACGGACAGGGCGGCAGCCTGCAAGTGAGCGTAACGAAGGCTGAGGTCGCCGACGTACTCCGGATCGGCGGTCATGTAGCCCGTCCTGTACGTCTCGTCGCATGCCAGATCAGGGCTGTTCTTGAACCGCAGCAGCGAGAAAGCCCCACCAAAACCGGCATGTGCTCCGGCCGTGAACGGCAGGATCTGGATGTGCACGTGTGAGTGGTCGCGGAAGCTCAACAGGTGCGCCAGTTGGGCCCGCATCACGTCCCGGCCGCCGATCCCCTGGCACAGCACCCCTTCGCCGAGCACGGCCCACAGGAGCGGCGGGCGCTTCCTGTGAAGGATCTGCTGACGTGACAGTCGCTGCTCCAGCCGCGATTCGACCTCGTCCTTGCGGAGCACACCGAGCACCGCCCGTGCGTAGTCCGGGGTCTGTAGCAGGCCGTTCACCACGGTCATCTCGAACACGAACTTCTGGGTGGCTTCGGCCTCCAGCTCGCTGTGATCCTTGAGCTCGAGGGGCACGCCGAAGCGCAGGGCCATCTCCAGCAGCCGCAGCAACGCGCCGCCCGTGTTCAGCACGTCGTCCAGCTGCATCGTGAACCGCCGGGTAGGGATCTTCCTGGCGGTCTCGTACTGGCCGATGAGCGAACCCGTGCAGTACACCTTCGCGCCCAATTGATCCTGTGTGAGCCCGGCGGCCTCCCGGTACCGGCGTAACTCCGCGCCGAGGTGATGCATCGGAGACGTAGTCGGGTCCAGCTTTCGGATGTTCGGCATGACGGCCCCCAACAACCAGCACGTTGTGTTCGTGAGGTAGCCCACGGTAATCGTCCGAATCCATCCTTGTGGCGTGAACGAAGACATTGCGTACCCACCGCCCCACTACCACCTGACCTTCACCGCGCTGTCCGCGCACGCGGCCTGCCACATCCGCCGTATCGTCCGTACGTACCTCGCTATGTGGGACATGCCGCACCTGGCCGAGCCCGCCGGGCTCGCCGTGACCGAACTCCTCGCCAACGTGATCAAGCACGTGCCGGACCGGAGCTGCACCGTGGCGCTGCTCGCGCAGGAGGGGAAGCTGCGGGTCGAGGTGGGGGACGGCTCGGCCGCCGTACCCGCGAAGCGTGCGGCCGGGCCGTGGGACGAGAACGGGCGGGGGCTGGCGATGGTGGAGCTGGTCACGGACGCGTGGGGCGTGGAGCGAACCCCGGGGGCGCCAGGGAAGACGGTGTGGTTCGAACTCAAAGCGTGAGGCGGGGCGTCTCATACCGTGGGCGGCGGGCTGGACACGGATGAAGACCCCGTAACCTTGTCCGGGTGACCGTGAACGCTGAATCCCACGCCGGTGGCAACACCTGGCAGTCCCTTCCCGCGGCGCAGCAGCCTGACTGGCCGGACCAAGCGGCTCTGCGCGATGTGATCGCTGAGCTCGAGGCCTATCCGCCGCTCGTCTTCGCGGGCGAGTGCGACGCGCTGCGGCACCGTCTGGGGGCCGTGGCCCGGGGCGAGGCGTTTTTGCTGCAGGGCGGTGACTGCGCCGAGGCCTTCGACGGTGTGAGCGCCGACCACATCCGTAACAAGCTGAAGACCCTCCTGCAGATGGGTGCCGTGCTGACCTACGCCGGGTCCGTCCCGGTGGTGAAGGTCGGCCGGATCGCCGGCCAGTACAGCAAGCCGCGCTCGAAGCCGACCGAGACCCGCGACGGGGTGACCCTGCCCACGTACCGCGGGGACTCGGTCAACGGCTTCGAGTTCACGGAGGCGGCGCGGATCCCGGATCCGCAGCGGCTGAAGCGGATGTACCAGGCGTCGGCCTCGACGCTGAACCTGGTCCGCGCCTTCACCACCGGCGGCTACGCCGATCTGCGGCAGGTGCACGCCTGGAACCAGGACTTCGTGAAGTCGTCGCCCTCGGGGCAGCGCTACGAGGCGCTGGCGCGCGAGATCGACCGGGCGCTGAACTTCATGAACGCCTGCGGGGTGGACCCGGAGGAGTTCAAGACCGTCGAGTTCTTCTCGTCGCACGAGGCGCTGATCCTGGACTACGAGTCGGCGATGACCCGCACCGACTCGCGGACCGGCGACCTGTACGACGTGTCCGGCCACATGGTGTGGATCGGTGAGCGCACCCGGCAGCTGGACGGGGCGCACATCGAGTTCGCGTCGAAGATCCGTAACCCGGTGGGTGTGAAGCTCGGCCCGACGACCACGCCCGAAGAGGCGCTGACGCTGATCGAGAAGATCGACCCGGACCGGGAGCCGGGCCGCCTCACCTTCATCACGCGGATGGGTGCGGACAAGGTCCGCGACAAGCTGCCGCACCTGGTGGAGAAGGTCACCGCGTCCGGTGCGCAGGTGGCGTGGATCTGCGACCCGATGCACGGCAACACCTTCGAGGCCGCGTCGGGCCACAAGACGCGCCGCTTCGACGACGTGCTGGACGAGGTCAAGGGCTTCTTCGAGGTCCACAAGGAGCTGGGCACCCACCCGGGTGGCATCCATGTGGAGCTGACCGGTGACGACGTCACGGAGTGCGTGGGCGGCGGCGACGAGATCTTCGTCGACGATCTGCACCAGCGGTACGAGACGGCCTGCGACCCGCGGCTGAACCGCAGCCAGTCGCTGGACCTGGCGTTCCTGGTCGCGGAGATGTACCGGGACCAGTAGAGATCATTTCTATGCCTGTGGGGCGCGGATCACATCGATCCGCGCCCCGCGGCGTTGTAAGGCTCCGGCATGGCAGGTAAGGTAAGGGTTACCTTATTGATCAACGCTGGAGAGTCTGCCCGTGTACGTCTGCTCATGCTTCGGCATCACCGAGAAGCAGGTGCGCGAGCACGCCGCCAAGGGCGCGTGCACCCCGCGCCAGATCGCCGGTGCCTGCAAGGCGGGCACGGACTGCGGTTCCTGCGTACGCAAGATCCAGGCGCTGCTGGGCCGGGGCGCGTGCCCGCGCCGCGACGCCCCGCTCGAACCCGTCACGCTGCCTGCTGCCGCCGCCGTGGTGGTCGAGGCCGCCGCAACGGCCGAGGCCGCCTAGCCGCGTCAGCTGCCGCTCGGCTGCTCGATCTGCTGGGCGATGTAGAGCGGCTCGCCCAGCTTCTCGATCAGTGCGAGCTGGGTGTCGAGGTAGTCGATGTGCTCCTCCTCGTCGGCGAGGATGCTCTCGAAGATGTTGGCCGAGGTGATGTCGCCCTTGGACCGCATCAGCTCGATGCCGCGCTTGAGCCGGTCGATGGCCTCGACCTCCACCTGGCGGTCGGCCTGGAACATCTCGGTGACCGTCTGGCCCACCCGGACGTGGAAGAGCCGCTGGTAATTGGGGAGACCGTCCAGGAGGAGGATGCGGTCGGTGAGCATCTCCGCGTGCTTCATCTCATCGAACGACTCCGACCGGGTGTATGCGGCCAGTCGTGTCCAGCCAAAGTTGTCCTGCATCTTCGAATGCAGGAAATACTGATTGATGGCCGTCAGCTCGCCGGTCAGCTGCTCGTTGAGGAATTCCAGAACCTCGGGGTCGCCCTGCATCGAAGGGGCTCCTTCCCATCAGAAGGGGGAATGCCAGGTTCCGGCATCGTTGCATCGTCGCAGCTGGGGCGTCCAGCAAGGGCACGCTTAGTGCGAGTTGCCCCGGCGCCGCATGCCCTGGTCCCGACCACCCCCGGCGGTCTGAGAGCATGGAGTCCATGGGTCAGCCGGAGCACCGTGAGGGAGAGCTCGCGCAGCTGCCTCCGGGTCAGCGACTGCAGCGCGGGTGGCCGGTTACGCACTATGGACCGGTCCCGAAATTCCGGCCGGACCGATGGGAGTTCCGGGTCTTCGGCGCGACGGCGGACGGGGAGAAGCACCGCTGGACGCATGAGGAGTTCTCCGCCCTGCCCTACTCGACGGTCGTCGCCGATCTGCACTGCGTCACCAAGTTCTCCATGCTGGGCGCGGAATGGGGCGGCGTCGCGGCGAGCGAGATCATCAAGCTCGCGCCGCCGGCGCCCGGCGTCACGCACGTCATGGTGTGGGCGGAGTACGGCTTCAGCTCGAACCTGCGGCTGTCGGACTTCATGACCGAGGCGGCCATGTTCGCCACCCACAAGGACGGCGAGCTGCTGACCGCGGAGCACGGCTTCCCGCTGCGGCTGATCGTCCCGCACCTCTACGCGTGGAAGGGCCCGAAGTGGGTCCGCGGCGTCGAGTACATGACCGCCGACCGGCGGGGCTTCTGGGAAGAGCGCGGCTACCACAACATCGGCGACCCCTGGCGCGAGCAGCGCTACACCTACCAGGAGGAGCCGGGCGACGGGCCCGAGCTGTAGGGCGCCGCCTCGCTCAGTTGGTGCGGCTGGACCAGCCCTCGGGGAGGGCGCCGGGTGCCGTCGCGATGACCGATTCGTCGTCCGCGCCGACGTGCTCGAAGAGGGTGATCCTGGCGAACTCGGGGACGACGTACACCGGGTACGTCGGGCCCTGGTCGCGGTAGGCGCGCATCGCGTCGAGGTGGTCGTTCTGGTAGCAGACGGTCCGCTCGCCGTGCTCCTCGACCCAGTGCGGGAAGAAGATCACGCCGTGCAGACGGCGCTTGCGCGGCATGACGTTCACCGAGACGGAGGTGCCGGTGGGCTCGTTCCAGGAGACCTTGAAGCTGTCGTCGTCCAGCTGGACCAGATCCACGTGCTGGTCCTTGACCCAGCGGCCGCCGACCATGCCGGAGTGGATGCGGTAGTCGATGGTGTGGTCGTTCTTCACGTACATCTCGTACTGCCAGCCGTTGGCGTAGGTGTAGATGAAGCGGTGTCCGACGATCCCGGAGAGGTCCTGCGGGGGGACGGGGTTGGCGACGGTGGTCATGGTCTGTACTGCCTCCTCGGGGTGGGATCAAGGCCTGCCTCTCCATTTTGCAACAAAACTGTTTTGAGGCAAAACCAGTGGTCCCTGCAGAATGGGATCCATGGACACCGCGACCGAGTTCGGCCGACTTCTCGGCCCCCTGCGCAGGGCCGTCCTGCGCACCCGCCACACCGCAGGGCTCCCCGAGCTGCCGGAGGCCCAGATCGAGCTGCTGCGGGTGCTCGCCGCGGGGGACGCGACCCCGCGCGAGGTCGCGTCCCGCCTGCGCGTCGCGCCGTCCACGGTGAGCAATCTGGTCCGCGCCATGACCGCCGCCGGCCTGGTCGAGCGCACCCCCTCCACCGTCGACCTGCGCACCGTCCGGCTGACCGCCTCGCCCAAGGCGCTGGACATGCTCGACGCCTACGACCGCACCAGCACGGCCGCCCTGCGCAGGGCCCTGGACGGCCTCGACCCGGCAGGTCGCGAGGCGCTGGAGCGGGCGCTGCCCGTGCTGGACGACCTGCTCGTCGCCCTGGAGGCGGAGGCGCCGGGGGAGGGGTGACCGGTCCGGGTCAGTGGTATTGGTGCACCACCGCGTGGCCCTTCCCCCGCCCGATCATCCACTTGTTGACCGGTGTGGTGATGACGAAGGCGACCGCGAAGGACAGGGCCAGGCTCAGCCAGAACAGGGCGTCGGCGAGGGTCGCGTCCATCGCGCCCGGGAACAGCAGGATCGTTCCGTTGTCCGCCAGCTCCATCACGATGATCGACACGGTGTCCGCCGCCAGGGCGACCCGTAGCGCGCTCCGCAGGTCGAGCCCGGCGCGCAGGACGCCGCGCATCGTGAGGGAGTAGCCGAAGACGAAGGCCAGCACGATCGCGAGGATCATGGTGGGGACGTTGTGCCAGGCCAGTGCCGTGCCGATGGCCATGCCCAGGATCTCGCCGATGGCGCAGCCGGTGAGGCAGTGCAGGGTGGCCTGGGCGGCCATGGGCCAGTCGGCGGGTGCGGGGCCGTCGTGGTGGCCGTGGCCGGTTTCGCCGTGCGCGTGGTGCTCCATGTGATCCATGTCGGATGCCCCCATGGGGTAGTAGCGATCCTTCGGCGGAAGGAACGCTATACCCCTAGGGGGTATTCCTCAACGGGTCTGCCGTCATCCGTCCCGCAGGGCCTTGAGCCGTGCGACGTCCGCCGCGTGCCCCTCGGTCCCGCCCGGAGTCTCGATCACCAGCGGCACCCCCCGCGTCGCCGGATGCGTGAACAGCTCCCGGAACGGCTCCTCGCCGATGTGCCCGGCGCCGATGTTCGCGTGCCGGTCCTTGTGCGCGCCGACCACGTCCTTGGAGTCGTTCGCGTGGATCAGCTTCAGCCGCCCCGGGCCGGTGACGTCCACCAGCTCGTCCAGCGTCTGCTTCATCCCGCCGGGGGCGGCCAGGTCGTGACCGGCGGCGAAGACATGGCAGGTGTCGAGGCAGACGCCCAGCTTCGGATGCCGGTCCAGCGCCTCGAAGTACGGGCCGAGATCCTCCACCAGCGCGCACAGCGACGTCCCCTGCCCCGCGGTCGGCTCCAGCAGCAGGGGCGGGTCGTCGTCATGCGTCAGCTCGTCCAGCAGTGGCAGCACCCGCTCCCGCACCTGCGCCATCGCCGTCTCCCGCGCCCGCCCGCCGGTCGCCGAACCGGTGTGCACGACGACCCCGAGCGCCCCGATGTCCCGGCCGCGGCGGAGCGAATGCCGCAGCGAATCGACGGAGCGCTCGGCGGTGGCCTCGGTGTGCGAACCGAAGTTGATCAGGTACGGGGCGTGGATGTACACCGGCACCGACCGCTCGGCGCACCCGGCGCGGAACGCCTCGTCCTGGGCCGGGGTGCCGGTCGGGGTGGCCCAGCCGCGGGGATTGGCGACGAAGACCTGCACGGCCTCGGCGCCGATGTCCCGCGCGTGCGGAAGGCCGGTGGTGGCGAGGCCACCGGCGACGCGGATGTGGCCGCCGATGGGGTTGCGGCTGCGATTCGTACTCACCCCTCCAGCATCCCAGCCCGCCCGGGTGGTTCCGTCAGGAGGAGTGGCCGGGGTCGCGGAAGCACCGGGAGTACACGGCGAACGAGATGATCGGGTCGTCGCCTTCGGACCGCTTCCTCCAGGTGGCTTCCATCTGGGTGTGTGTTTTGGTGTGAACGGCAAGAATCTCCCGGTTTCGATTCTTGCTCGCGTCCGGCCCGTCCTTCACGATCCGCCAACCCTGCTTCGGCAATTGAGCCGCGAGGTTTTCCATGCCTTTTTCGAGGGTCTTGTTGTCGACGTCGTAGATGGACCAGGGGTGTCGGACGCTGCGATACTTCTTCGTGTCGCTGTCATCGACGTCGCAGGAACTGGCCATGGGGGCGATGTCGGTCACCTTTCCCTTGATCTTCAGCATCTCGAGCAGCCTGCTGGAGAGTGTGCCGACTTCCTCTTCCACCGCTCGACTTTTGCGAACCTGCGGCTCGTACTCCAGTCCGCTCGACTTTTTGTCCATCGAGGAACACCCCACCGTCAAGATCAGGGCGCTCAACAGCGCCAGGCTTGCGTAGATCTTCCTTCCGTCCGGCAGAGTCATTCGCGGGTCTCCTGCTTCAGTTGAACTTCGTCATACTCGCCCACGATGACGCTGGCTTGATTCGTCAGACTTTGTGAGGCCCCGCTGCTGTTGTAATCCCAGTAGCCACTATGGCCCTCGGTGTCCGTCGTCATGACATTGGCGCCGAAGGCCGCATCCGAGGGAACGATGCTGTCCTCACCGAGCCCGGCCTTCCGGCCCCAGTCCGGTACGGTGTCGTCCGGGGAGGCCATCGCCCAGAAGTGCTGGGGGTCGATGCCCATGTCGCCGGGCGATTTCGCCTGCACGCCAGGGCTGGCCACCGTCATGACGTCATCCACCGGCAGGGGGTCGTGGGCCCGATTCCCATGGTAAGGAGGATCGACCTTGGCGGCGTCGCCTATGACCGTGGTGCCGTAACTGTGGCCCATGAGCGTGCTGTGGCCCTTTTCTCCCGTGGCCGCCTCGTGTGCCGCCGCATTGCCGTCGAGGAACTGCCGGAGGCGGGGCGCCCCTTCAGCCGCGTATTTATCGGACATGGCTTCGGGGAGAACGTCGTGTTCGATCATGGGTTTCACCGAGCGCGGTGAGTTGTAGTCGAACCACGTGATCGTCGACACTGAATCATTGGGGCGTAGAGAGGAGCTTTCCCGCCACAACTTCTCACTCTTGTCCAGCTCGTCACCGATGTTGGTCTGGTCCGTCTTCGAGCCCGGCACATACGTTGCGGTGTGGTCGGCGGTGTCCGGATTGCCGTTGGCGATGATGACCCTTCCGTCGGTATTCGCAAAGGGGTCGAACCCCAGGAGATACGCCTCGGGGAGGTTGTTCGTCCCCGTCCTCTCGAAGCGCTTCTCGATGTTGTCCATACCGGCCAATGCTTTGTCCAGCTGCTTGGCTCGATTCTCGTATTTGTGGTGCCAGGCGAGCCATTCGTCGGTGTACACCGCCTCGACCTTGGGGCCGAGAGACCTGAATTTCGTGGGCTCGGACGGGATCGCGTCCCGCTCCGTCCGGTACTGGGCGCGTGCCTCGCTCAGTACGGTGCGGTTCGCCTCGTCACGTACTTCGGCGGGAAGCCCGTCCGTCTTGCCCAGGCCGGCCGGGTCCAGGGCGATCAGGGCTTCCTGCTGATCTTTGGACAGACCCTTCCACCACTGGGCGGTCAACTGGGGATCGCCGTTCCTGGGCCGGTCCTTGATGGCGTCCAGATAGTCCTTCGCGGCCGTGCGGACGCCGCCGGTGTCCTTCTTGGTGTCGATCCAGTCGTCGTCGGAGACCGTCAGATCGTCATCGGCCTTCAGTGATCGCAGCTTCGGGGCCCACAACTCGTCGGCCTCCGCCGCCTCCTGGATCGCCTGGGCGATGCGGTCGGCACACTCCAGGGCCCGGGCATGGTTGGGGTTGGGATCGAAGTTGGCTGCCTGCCGGGCCACGGACCTGGCAGCGTCCGACGAATCAGCGGCGTCCGAGAGCGGCCCCTTCGGCGAAGCCTTTGCGATGCCGTAGACCTTTCCGCCCTCCGGAGTCCTGCCGTCCTCTCCCTTCTCGCCCCCTGCCGGATAGCTCACCGAGCCATCCGCGTTCACCGTGAGCTTTTGCTCCTGCGCATCCGCCACAGCGGAGTCGAGCTTGTTCTTCGCTGCCCGGAAGTCGCTTGCCATGGCGTTCAGCGCCGTACTGACGAGACCGCACTCCACCTGGATGTAATGGAAGTTCTGCCCTAATGTCCGTAACTGAGTGAGGGCTGCCGAAGCGGCCTCGCCCTCAAGGGCCGCCTGCATCTTGCCGGCGATCCGCCGCTCAACCGTCTCCCTGGCGTGGTCGGCCATGTTGCTGACGGACTGATAGCCATCGGCGGCGTCCTCGAACTCCGACGGCTTGAGGGACGTGAGAGTCGCGTAATCCACTGCTCCCCGTCACCTGCCCCGGCTCTCGCCGCCGACCGGCTTGGTGTCCTTGTACGCGCCGTCCAGCCGATCGAAGGAGTGCTTGGTGGCCTCGTCGTTCTTCTGGTGTTCATCCCCGGCCTTCTCGAGCCGGTCCTGGAGGGTGCCGCATTTGCCGCTCACACCCTTCAGATAACGCGTCCAGGAGTGGTACAGCTCCCGCTGGGCCGCCCCGCACTTGGTGCCGCCCCCGGTCTTGCTGCCCGCGCCGAGGCCCTGCTGCTTCTCCTCCAACTTCGTGAGCGCGGTCCTGATGTTCCCCCGAAGCTTGCCGACGTCCCTGCCCGCCGTCGTCCACGCGGTCCTGGTGGACTTCAGCTTTCCCGAGCCGCCCTTCCCCCAGTTGGGCAGGCCGTCGGCGCTTGCGAGATTCATGCGCTCCCCCTCCGTCGCGTCTCGCGACTCACAGTGACCGAGGGATCAGTGTAGGGAGCCGGGCGGGGCGCCTCCATGAGTGTGCGTACTCAGGCACCGGTCCAGGTGACCGGGAGTTCGTGGACGCCGTAGATGTTCATGTCGGTCCTGAGTCGCACCTCGTCGGCGGGGATGGCGAGCGCGAGGGTCGGGAAGCGGCGCAGCAGTCCGTCGAAACCGGCGCGCATCTCGATGCGGGCCAGTTGCTGGCCGAGGCATTGGTGGACGCCGTGGCCGAAGGACAGGTGGCCGCGGGCCTTGCGGTGGATGTCCAGGGTGTCGGGATTGTCGAAGCGCTGGGGGTCGTGGTTGGCGGCCAGCAGCGAGACGACGACGGTCGATCCCTCACGGATGGTTTCCCCGCCGAGTTCGATGTCCTCCGTGGCGTAGCGATAGAAGATGTCGGCGACGGACAGGTAGCGCAGGAGTTCCTCGACGGCGTCGGGGAGCAGATCCGGGTCGGCGCGCAGTTCCGCCAGCTGCTCGGGGTGCTCCAGGAGCGCGAAGGTGCCAAGACCCAGCATGTTGGCGGTGGTCTCGTGGCCCGCGAGCAGCAGCAGGAAGGCGACGCCGGACAGCTCCTCGATGGTCAGGTCGTCATCCCGGGCCAGGTCGGACAGCAGGTCCTCGCCGGGCTCGGCGCGCTTGCGCGTGACCAGTTCGGACAGGTACGCGGTCATCGCGCCGAACGCGGCTATCTTCTTGTCGAGCGTCTGGTCCTTGACCATGATCTTGGCGGAGTTGACCTGGAAGGTGTCGCGGTCCGCGTAGGGGACACCGAGCATTTCGCAGATCACCAGCGAGGGCACCGGCAGCGCGAACTCCTGGACCAGGTCGACCGGTGGGGTCAGGCGCGCCAGCTCGTCCAGTTGCCGCTCGGTGATCTCGATGATGTGCTCTTCGAGCATCTTCATGCGTTTGACGGTGAAGGCGCCGGTGAGCTTGCGCCGCAGCCGGGTGTGGTCCGGCGGGTCCATGGAGATGAACAGGCCCGGCGACTGCGGGATGGGCTCGGTGGGGGCGGGCATGCCGGAGATCTCGTACGGCACGTGGGGAATGCCGATGTCCCGGCGGGAGCTGAACCGGGTGTCGGCCATGAGCCGGCGGACCGCGTCGTAGCCGGTGACGAGCCAGCCCTCATGACCATCGGGGAAGTTCATGGGACTGACGGGGCGAGCCTCGCGCAGCCGGGTGATCCGGCGGGGCGGGTCGAAGGGGCCCGCGTCGCGCTCCAGGGGGAGGCCCTGCGGGATGGGAACCGTTCGACTCATCGGGATCCTTCCGTGGCGGTCGTTGTGGCCACATTCCCCGACGGGCCTGACAAACGACTGACACGGCTCTGATATCGGCCACGGCGGGGCGGCCCTAGAAGACGCCGCCCTTCACCTTGATCGTGATCTTGCTGCCCTTCGGCGCCTTGTCGCCGCCGGACACCGACTGGTCCTTCACCGTGTCGCCCGGGAACAGCAGCGGCTTGTCGACGTTCACCGTGAAGCCCGCGTCCTCCAGCTTCCGCTTCGCGTCGTCGATCTTGTCGCCCTCGACGTCCGGGACCTCGATCATCTGCTGCCCCTTGGAGAGGGTGAGGGTCACCGTGTCGCCCTTGGCGCCCCTGGTGCCCTCGCCCGGGGACTGTGCGGCGATCGTGCCCCTGTCCTCGTCCGAGAACGCCCGGCGCTCGGCGAACTCGACCTTGAAGCCCGCGTCGCGCAGCTCGGACCGGGCGTCGGCGGGGTCGTCGCCGATGAGGTCGGGGATGTCGATGGGCTCGCCCTTGCTGACCACGATGTTCACGGCCGTGTCGGGGCGGCGGACAGCGTCCGGGCCTGGGGTGGTGGAGAGCACCGCGTTCTGCGGGGTCTCGGTGCTGAAGCTGCGGGTGACGGTGCCCACCCTCAGCCCGGCGTCGGCGATCTTCTGCTTGGCCTCGGTGAGCGGTCGGCCGACCACGTTGGGCACCTCGGCCCGCGGCGGGCCCTGGGAGACGTGGATGGTGACGGTGCCGGTGGAGCGGATGCGCTCGCCGACGCCGGGCTTGGTGCTGATGACCTTGTTCTTGTCCACGACGTCGCTGTAGTCCTGGACGACCTTCACGTCCAGACCGGCGCCGTGGAGCTTCTTCTCCGCGTCCGACTGGGTCATCTTCAGCACGGACGGCACGTTGGTGAACTGCCCGGCGCTGATGTACCAGACCCCGGCGCCGATGCCGAGGGCCAGCAGCACGGCGGCGACGATCGTCACCACGCCGCGGCGCGGCATCCGGCGGCGCGGCCGGGGCTCGGGCGGGTCCGGGGGAAGGTCGAGGCGGCTGGTGTGGTGGAGGTCGTCCTGGGCGGGCGCGGCGGCGGCCCCGGCGGGGCGGGGGATCACCGCCGTACGGTCCTCGGAGCCGTCGCCGGGGGCGTCCTCGTGGGCCTGCGGCGGTACGGCGTCCAGCTGGGCGTCGGTGAGGGCGGCCCGCGCCGTGCGCACCTGGCCCAGGAGCGCGACGGCGTCGGTGGGGCGCAGGGACACGTCGCGCACGGTGGCGGAGGCGACCAGCGCGTCCAGCTCCGGCGCGACCTCGGGCGCGGCGACGGACGGGGGCGGGACGTCCTCGTGCAGATGCTGGTAGAGGACCTGCGCGGGGGTGCTGCCGCCGTGCGGCTTGGAACCGGTGAGCATCTCGTACAGGACGACGCCGCACGCGTAGACGTCGGCGCGGGTGTCGGCCGTGCCGTGCTCGATCTGCTCGGGCGCGAGGTAGGACACGGTGCCCAGGACGGAGCCTGTGGAGGCGCTGGTGTTGGTGTCCACCGCCCTGACCAGGCCGAAGTCGGCGACCTTGACCCGGCCGTCGTCGCCGATCAGGACGTTCTCCGGCTTCATGTCGCGGTGGACGAAGCCCGCGCGGTGGGCGGCGCCGAGGGCGGCCAGGACTGGTTCCAGGATGTCCAGGGCGGCGCGGGGCTGAAGGGCGCCGCGCTCGCGCAGCACGTCACGCAGGGTGCACCCGGCGACGTACTCCATGGCCAGGTAGACGTGCGCGCCGTCGGTGCCCTGGTCGTAGACGCCGACCACATTGGCGTGCGCGAGTCTGGCGACGGACTTGGCCTCGCGGATGAAGCGGTCCACGAAGGCGGCGTCCGAGGCGAGGCTCTGGTGCATCACCTTCAGGGCGAGGACGCGGTCGAGCCGCGTGTCGACGGCCCGGTAGACCGTCGCCATCCCGCCCACGGCGATGCGCGCCTCGACGCGGTAGCGGCCGTCGAGCACCTGCCCGACAAGGGGGTCCTGGAGCGTCGTATCCACGAGAGTGCAGTCTACGAGCCGTCAGCGCCGCGTTGGACCGGTGCCCACATGTCCGGTACGTGCTGCGACACAACGGTGACCTCGGTCTCAGTTGTGCGAGGCGGCGGCCAGGGCGGCCAGCTCCTCGCACGCGGAGGTCCAGGCCAGGGCGGCGTACTCGGCGTGCTTGGCCTTGGCCTCGTCCGGGAGGTCGAGCGCGCGGATACCGGTCTCGGCGAGGCGGAGGCGGGTGCCCGCGCCCTCCGGGGAGAGCGTGAACTCGACCACGGTGGCCTGGCCGGGCCCGAGCGGGGCGCGGTCGGGCGCGTGGGCCAGCCGGAAGCGGAAGAGGGCGTCGGGGACCGCCCGCTCGACCCGGCCGTGGAACTCCCCGTGCTCGTCCCAGCGGAAGCGGACGGTGCCGCCGGGGTGCGCATCGATCTCGCAGCCGCCGGGGGCGTACCAGGTGCGGATGTGCTCCGGCGTGGTCAGCACCCGCCAGACGCGGTCGACGGGGGCGGCGACGTAGGTCTCGCGCTCGATCCGGTCGGCCACGGTCACGGTCACGGCGACCACCTCCGCTTCCCACGGTAGGACGCCCCGTTGCCGTCCGTTACGCGAACGCGGGCCGCTCCGGGTCGAGGGCGGCCAGGCCCTCGGCCGGGGACGACGCCTCGGCGAAGTGGCGGCGCGGGATGCGGCCCGACCGGTGCGCGAGCCGCCCCGCGGCCACGGCGTGCCGCATGGCCCCCGCCATCAGCACCGGCTCCTGCGCCCGTGTCACGGCCGAGGCCAGCATGACCGCCGCGCAGCCCAGCTCCATGGCCAGCGCGGCGTCGGACGCCGTGCCCGCGCCCGCGTCGAGGATCACCGGAACCCCGGCGCGCTCGGTGATCAGCTGGAAGTTGTGCGGGTTGCGGATGCCCAGACCGGAGCCGATCGGCGAGCCCAGCGGCATGATCGCGGCGCAGCCGACGTCCTCCAGCTTCCGGGCCAGCACGGGATCGTCGTTGGTGTACGGCAGGACCGTGAAGCCGTCGTCCACCAGGGTCTCGGCGGCCTCCAGCGTCTCGATGGGGTCGGGGAGCAGGGTGCGCTCGTCGGCGACGACCTCCAGCTTCACCCAGTCGGTGCCCAGCGCCTCGCGGGCGAGCCGGGCGGTCAGCACGGCCTCCCCGGCGGTGAAGCAGCCCGCGGTGTTGGGCAGCGGGCGGATGCCGTGCCGGTTCAGTACGGACAGCACCGAGCCCTGCACCGTGGGGTCCAGGCGGCGCATGGCGACCGTGGTCAGCTCGGTGCCGGAGGCGAGCAGCGAGCGCTCCAGGACGTCCAGGCTGGGCGCGCCGCCGGTGCCCATGATCAGGCGGGAGCCGAAGGTCGTACCGGCGATGGTGAGCGGATCGGCGTCGGTCAGGACCTCGTCGAGGGTCGTCGCCTGTGGTGTGGGGTGAGACATGGGGTTCAGCCTCCTTGGACCGCGGTGAGGACCTCGACGCGATCGCCGTCGCCGAGCGGGGTCGCGGGCCACTGGCCGCGCGGGACGACCGTCTCGTTGACGGCCGCGGCGACGCCCGAGGGCGCCTGGGTGAGGGTCGCGACGACCCCGTCGAGGGTGGTGCCGTCGGGCAGCTCGCGGGGCTCGCCGTTCACGGTGACGGTCATGCGATGTGCTCCTGTACTGCCGCGAGGTGCGGCGCGAAGCGGCGCGGGGAGAACGGCCGCGCGTCGGGCGGGAGTTCGCCGCCGGTCAGAGCCTCGGCCATGACATCGCCGGTGATCGGGGTGAGCAGGACGCCGTTGCGGTAGTGGCCGGTGGCCAGCTGGAGGCCCGGCAGCGCGGTCGGGCCGAGCAGCGGGGCGTTGTCGGGGGAGCCGGGGCGCAGCCCGGCGCGGGTCTCGACGAGCGGCAGCTCGGTGATGCCGGGCACCAGCTCGTGCGCGTCGCGCAGCAGCTCGTACACCCCGCCCGCGGTGACCGTGGTGTCCCAGCCCAGCTCCTCCGTGGTCGCGCCGACGACCAGCTCGCCGTTCTCGCGCGGGACGAGGTAGACGTGCCCGCCGCGCACCACGGCCCGCACGGTCCGGGACAGGAACGGCGCGTACGGGCCGGGCACCGACAGCCGCAGCACCTGGCCCTTGACGGGGCGTACGGGCGGCAGGACCTCCTCGGGGACGCCCGGGAGCCGCCCGCTGAGGCTGCCGGCGGCCAGCACGGTCTGCCAGGCGGCCAGCCGGGTGCCATCGGCCAGCTCGGCCCCGGCGGCCCGGTCGCCGTCCAGCGCCAGCCGCTCCGCGCGGGCGCGGTGGAGGGCCACCCCGGCGCGCTCGCACGCCGTCAGCAGCGCGGCCGCCAGCCGCCGCGGGTCGATCTGGTGGTCGCCGTCGACGCGCAGGCCCCCGCGCACGCCCGGCGCGAGCATCGGCTCCAGGCGCCGGCATTCGCGCCCGGTCAGCCACTGCGCGTCCAGCCCGAGCCGCTGCTGGAAGGCGTGCAGCTCCCGCAGATGCGCGCGGTCGTCCGCGTCGAGCGCGACCGAGAGCGTGCCGCAGGTGCGAAAGCCCAGGTCGTGGCCGCTCGCCTCCTCCAGCTCCGCAACGAAGGACGGATAGCGGCGCGCCGAGGCCAGATTCAGCCCGAGCAGGGTCTGCTCGCCGTAGTGCAGCTCGGTGACGGCGGCCAGCATCCCGGCCGCGACCTGGGCGGCACCGCCGCCGGGCGCCGGGTCGGCGACGGCGGTGCGCAAGCCCCGCTGGGCCGCCCGCCAGGCCGTGACCAGGCCGATGATGCCGCCGCCGATGACGAGGACGTCGTACGGCGCGTCACCGGCGGGTGCCTCGCGCGCTGTGTGGGGTGGCGTGTGCATGGGCTGTCGCCCCCTCCCTTCGCCGGCATGACCCGGATCAGGTTCGTACGGTCGGAGGCCGCGCCAGCCTCCCTCTCAGCCCGGTGCGCCCGGGCTCCCGCGAGTGCTCTGTCCCGCCACCCTAGTACGCGCCCCGAATCGCCCGGAAGGGAGCGCCCCGGGCGGGGCCGGGTGCCGGGGCCCCTTCGCGACGGCCGTCCGGCCGGCCGGGCTGTGCCCGAGATCTCGTCGTGCGCTCTGCGGTCCGCCCCACCTGCCGCAATACAGTGATCGTGTGAGCGATGAGACGACGAAGACGATGGCGTCCTCGGCGGGTGGCGGCGGACAGCGGGTGGTGATCGTCGGCGCGGGCATGGCGGGGGTGCAGACCGCGGTCGCGCTGCGGGAGCAGGGCTGGACCGGGGAGATCCTGCTGCTGGGCGCCGAGCCCCATCAGCCGTACGACCGGCCGCCGCTGTCCAAGGCCGTACTGCTCGGCAAGGCCGAGGGGTCCGCGTTCGACGTGGACTTCGCCGCGCTCGGCATCGAGCTGCGCCTCGGCGTCCCGGTGACCGGGCTGGACACCGGCGGGCGGACGGTGGACACCGGATCGGGCCCGATCCCGTACGACGTCCTGGTGATCGCCACCGGCGCCGAGCCGATCGCCCTGCCCGGCAGCGAGGACGTGCCGGGCGTCCACCTCCTGCGCACCCTGGACGACGCCGAGCGGCTGCGCCCGGTGCTCGCCGGACAGGGCGAGGTCGTGGTGGTCGGGGCGGGCTGGATCGGAGCGGAGTTCGCGACCGCCGCCCGCGAGGCGGGCTGCGCGGTGACGGTCGTCGAGGCCGCGGACCGGCCGCTGGTCGGCGCCCTCCCGGCGGAGGTCGCCGCCCATATGACCGGCTGGTACGCCGACTACGGCGCCACCTTGGTCACCGGCGCGCGGGTGACCGCGCTCGACCGGAACGGGCTGCGGCTCGGCGACGGCACCCGGCTGCGGGCCGGTGCGGTGGTCGTCGGCATCGGCGCCCGGCCCGCGACCGGCTGGCTGGCCGGTTCGGGCGTGGAACTCGCCGAGGACCGGTCCGTCGCCGCCGACGAGGGGCTGCGCGCCTCGGCGCCCGACGTGTACGCCGTCGGCGACTGCGCGTCCTTCCCCTCCGCCCGCTACGGGACCCGGCTGCTGGTGCACCACTGGGACAACGCGCTCCAGGGGCCGCGGACGGTCGCCGCCAACGTGGTGGGCAGCCGCACCGCGCACTTCCCCGGCCAGGTCTACGACCCGGTGCCGTACTTCTGGTCCGAGCAGTTCGGGCGGTTCGTGCAGTACGCCGGACACCACCCGGGCGCCGACGAACTGGTCTGGCGGGGCGACCCGGACGGCACCGCATGGTCGGTGTGCTGGCTGCGGGACGGGGGCCTGGTCGCCCTGCTGGCCGTCGGCCGTCCGCGCGATCTGGCCCAGGGCCGCAAGCTGATCGAACGCGGCGCCCGGCTGGACCGGACCCGGGCCACGGATCCGTCGGTGCCGCTGAAGTCGGCCGTTCTGTGACCCACCGGTGCCCTGGGGCGGGGGTGCGGGGCCCGGCGGCCCCGCACTCCGCGGCCCGCGCGGCGGACGCCCGGCTACCCACTGTCAGTCCCAGATGGCAGGCTTGTTCTGTGACCGAGATTGACGCAAAGATCGATGCTCTCGTCCCCGCCTGGCTCACTCTCCCCGACGTCGCCGACCGGCTGGGCGTCGAGGTGACCCGTGTGAGGCAGCTGGTCAAGGAGGGCCAGCTGATCGCGGTGCGCCGTGGCGAGAACCGGGTGCTGCAGGTGCCCGAGGACTTCGTCGGTGACGGGAAGGTCGTCAAGGGGCTCGTGGGCACCCTGACCCTCCTCAAGGACGACGGCTTCAGCGACGAGGAGATGCTGGAGTGGCTCTTCACCCCCGACCCGAGCCTGCCGGGCACCCCGGCCCAGGCGCTGCGCGAGAATCGCGGCACGGAAGTGAAGCGGCGCGCGCAGGCGCTCGCCGTCTGACGCCGCCCGCCGCTCCCTGAACCAACCGGGTTCCCGGACCCTCGAGGTTCCTCCACCGTCTCCGAACCACCAGGCGTACGGGCCGCACGGCCGCCGTCCCCGGCGGCACCCCGGCCCGTACGCCGCACGAACCGGGGGGAAAGCCACCCATGACCGCACGTGAGCAGCTGGCGGACGCCCGCCTCTACCTGTGCACCGACGCGCGCAAGCGCCAGGGCGACCTGCCGGAGTTCCTGGACGCCGTGCTGGCGGCCGGGGTGGACATCGTCCAGCTGCGGGACAAGGGTATGGAGGCCGCCGAGGAGCTGGACCACCTCGCCGTCTTCGCCGACGCCTGCCGCCGCCACGGCAAGCTGCTCGCCGTCAACGACCGGGCGGACGTCGCCCACGCCTCCGGTGCCGGCGTGCTCCACCTGGGCCAGGGCGACCTGCCGGTCCCGGCGGCCCGCGCCATCCTCGGGGACGGCCCGCTGATCGGCCGCTCCACCCATGCCGAGGCCGAGGTGGACGCGGCCCTCACCGAGCCCGGCGTGGACTACTTCTGCACCGGCCCCTGCTGGCCCACCCCCACCAAGCCGGGCCGCCACGCCCCCGGCCTCTCCCTGGTCCGTCACGCGGCCGCCCGGCGCCCGGACCGGCCCTGGTTCGCGATCGGCGGCATCGACGCGTCGAACCTGGACGAGGTGCTGGAGGCGGGAGCGCGCCGGGTCGTCGTGGTGCGGGCCATCACCGAGGCCGCGGACCCGGGGGCGGCCACGGAAGCCCTGGCGAAGCGCGTGCGAGCAGCAGATGTCCCGTAGGTGTCGGAGGTGAGCCCGGCTCGATGAGTCTGTCCGCATTGCGGACAGGATCCCGGCAAAGCCCCCATAATCACGTCGCCGGGTGGGCGACGGCCACCCGGCTGGCTAACCTTCGCGTATGGCCCTAGGCACCGCTTCCACCAGGACTGATCGAGCCCTTACCGTGCGTGACCTGCTCGCATCCGGCGAGCAGTCGTATTCCTTCGAATTCTCCGCCCCGAAAACGGACAAGGGGCAGCACACGCTGTGGAACGCCATCCGCCGGCTGGAGGCCGTCTCGCCGACCTTCGTCTCCGTGACGTACGGCGCCGGAGGCTCCTCCCGTGAGGGCACCGTTCGCGCCACCGAGCGCATCGCGACCGAAACCACCCTCACCCCGGTCGCCCATCTGACCGCGGTCAACCACTCCCTCGCCGAGCTGCGCAACATCATCGGCCAGTACGCCGGGGCCGGGATCCGCAACATGCTCGCCCTGCGCGGCGACCCGCCCGGCGACCCGATGGCCGACTGGGTCAAGCACCCCGACGGCATCACCTATGCCGCCGAGCTGGTCCGCCTGATCAAGGAGTCGGGAGACTTCTGCGTCGGCGTCGCCGCCTTCCCCGAGATGCACCCGCGCTCGACGGACTGGGACACCGACATCCGTCACTTCGTCGACAAGTGCCGCGCGGGCGCCGACTTCGCGATCACCCAGATGTTCTTCTACCCGGAGGACTATCTGCGGCTGCGCGACCGGGTCGCGGCCTCGGGCTGTACGACACCGATCATCCCTGAGATCATGCCGGTCACGAACGTCAGGCAGATCGAGCGGTTCGCGCAGCTCAGCAACGCCGCTTTCCCGCCGGAGCTGGCCGAGCGCATCCTGGCGGTCAAGGACGACGCGGCGGCTGTACGCTCGATCGGGATCGACTACGCGACAGAGCTGTGCGCGCGGTTGATGGCCGAGGAGATCCCCGGGCTGCACTTCATTACCCTGAACCACTCCACGGCGACGCTGGAAATCTACAAGAATCTGGGACTGCACCAGCGGTCCTGATGACGGCCGCCGAGGGGCAGCCGCACTGAGAGGGGCGGGCATGGGCTGGACGGTCCTCTACATCGCTTTCGGCGTCGTGGCGCTGTGGCTGTTGGGAGAGGTACTGCTGCAGTACAAGGCGCGGCTGCGCTGGCGGCTGCTGGCCTTCGTCGGCTTTCTGGGCGTCGTCGTCGGGGTGCTGATCCCCTCGGTGGTGGTGATCGCCATCGGCGCGATCGCCTTCGCGGTCGGCCAGACCTACGTCACGCTCTCCTTCCGCCAAGGCTTCGAGAAGGGCTGGGCGCTGGACGGCATCCCCGGGGTGCCGGGGCTCGGCCGCGGACGCGAGCGCGGACCCGGTCCGGGGCCGGACGATCCGGAGCCCGAGCCGGTGCTCCAGGTCTCGGACCTGGAGGACGTCCAGGTCTCCCGGCCCGAGCCGCCCACCTACCGGCCGGAGCCGCTGCCGGACGACACCAGCGAATACGGCGTCTACGAGGAGCCGTCCCCGTTCACCCCCGCCTCCGGCGCCTACGCCGACCCGAACGCCGGCTACAGCGGGTACGAGACGTACGCCGGGTACGGCGCGCAGGACGGCCAGGGCGCTCAGGGCCAGGGCCAGGGCTACGGCGACGTGGGCTACGGCCAGGGCCAGGACGTGTACGCGGACGCCGGGCAGTACGGCTACCAGGACCAGGCGTACGCGGGCTACCAGCAGGACCCCTACGCCGCTTCCTACGACCAGCAGTCCTATGGTCAGCAGCAGCCCTACGGGCAGGCCCAGTACCCCGACCCGTACGCGGGCTACCAGCAGGACCCGTACGCCGCCGGTGCGTACGGCGGCGACCACTACGCGGCGGACGCCTCGTACGGCTCCCCGCAGCAGTACCCCCCGGGCGCCGACGCGATGGAGCCGGGCGGCTCCTGGGTCCCGCAGCAGCGCGAGGGCGACGCCCCGCCCGGACAGCAGGACCAGCCGCCGTACCCCTACCAGCAGCAGGGCTTCCAGCAGGGATACGACGAGCAGTACCGCTATTAGTTACCGCTTGTGGCGGGGCGCGGACCGGGGGGCGCGGCCCACTACTGTGAGCCGCGCCAGTCCTGGCCCTCGACGATCAGGCCCGCCACCAGCGCCCCCGACATTCCGGCGTGGGCCAGCCCACCGCCCGGATGGGACCAGCCGCCCGCCAGATGGAGACCCGGGAGCCGGGTGAGGTTGGCGGGATGCAGATACCGGCCCCCGGCACCGGCCAGCGCCGGGCCCGGCACGGAGCCGCCCGCGACACCGGTGTCGGCGGCGATGTGGCGGGGGGTGCGGACCTCGCGCCACAGGATCCGGTCCCGCAGCCCCGGTATGGCCGCCTCGGCGGCCGTGATCAGCCGGTCCGCGGTCTGCCCGGCGGCCTCCGCGCCGGTCCAGTCGACCGGTCCGTGCGGGGCGACGACCGCGCTCAGGGTGACGGCCTCGTGGCCGTCGTCCGGGCGGGTCGCGGGATCGTCCGGGCGCAGGACGGTGACGGTGGGGTGAGCGGAGGGCGCGCGCAGGCCGTCGCGGTCGCCGCTGCCCTTGCCCTCGGTTTCGCCGAAGACGGCCGTCAGCTCCGCCGCGCGGTCCGGGGTGTGCACCACGGTCCGGTGCACCGCGTCGTCGGGGCGGCCGCCGCGCAGCGCCAGGAAGACGCTGAGCCGCCCGGGCGGACCGCTGCCGGGCTCCCGCCCGGGCGTCACGTCCTCGCCCTCCCGCCAGGGCTCCTGGCCGCCCAGCAGGGCGGGCAGCAGCGCCGGGTCGATGCCCGCGACCACCGCGTCCGCCTCGGAGACCGTGCCGTCGGCCAGCTCGACGCCCGCCGCCCGGCCGTCCTTCTCGACGATGCCGGTGACCTCGGCCTCGAAGCAGAACTCCACCTTCCGCTTGCCGCAGCGCTCGTACAGCGCGTCGGCGAGCGCCCGCATGCCGCCGCCGACGTACCAGGTGCCGAAGGTCTGCTCCAGATAGGGCAGCACGGTGGCGCTCGCGGGGGCGGTGCGCGGGTCCAGGCCGTGCGCGAGGGCATGGCTCTCCAGCAGGGCGACGGCCCGCGGGTCCACCAGCTCCCGCCGCGCCACCTCGGCCAGGGTGGGCACCCCCGGACGGCCGCGGCCGCGCGCGAAGAGCCCGCCGAGCCGGCCACGCCGCACCGGGGCCGCCGGATACGGATCGCCGCCCAGCCACTGCCAGTCGGTGCGCAGCGGCTCCTCCAGCAGCGGTCTGCGGGTGGCGTCCCACGCCTCGCGCGCCCGGTTGACCAGGTCGCTCCAGCGCTCGCCCGCGCCCGCGCCGAAGGCGCCGTCCAGGGCCCGGAGCACCCCGGCGCGCGAGGCGTTGGGCAGCAGGACGTCCGTGCCGTCGGCGAAGAGATGCCGCGCCGCCGGGTCGACCTGGGTGAGCCGGACGGTCTGCTCCAGGGTCTCCTTGCCGGTCTTCACGAACAGGTCCCGGTAGACGGCGGGCAGCCGCAGCAGCCCCGGGCCCGTGTCGAACCGGAAGCCGTCCCGCTCGAACAGCCCCACCGCGCCGCCGTGGGTCCGGCCGCGCTCGTACACCACCACCCGGTGGCCCGCGACGGCCAGCCGGGCGGCAGCCGCCATGGCGCCCATCCCGGCGCCGATCACCGCAATCCGTGCCATGCCAGTGACTTTATCCGGCCCCACCGACAGCCCCGCGCTCGTCCCCAGGCGAACGCTGGGCAGATGCGCGCGGACTGAGTACCCGTACCTAGTCGCCGAGATGAGTAGGCGCGCGGATGGGCGGCGACCCCCGTGAACGAGAGAGTGGAGCACACGGAAGGGGCGCGGACCTGACCGCCGACACGGGGCGGCGGTACGGCACGGTGACCCTTCCGGACGGGGGAGCCGCCGGGGAATGTGCCCCGGGGGCTCTCACGGGGGAAACACGGGGGAAAATACGGGGGAAGTACGGGGGGAGGCGCTGTTCCGAGGCGGGTCGATGGGGGTCGAACCGCTCCGGAACAGCGCCTTCTGTTTCCCTCGGGCGACCGTCCGGCGGCTGCCGTACGGTGGCGTCAGCCCGGGGCCGGCGCCCCCTTGGCCAGGGCTCCGCCCACCCGGCCCTGCAGCAGCCGGGACAGGGCGGCGTGGACGTCGTCCAGCGACCGCTCCGGCTGGTAGGACTGCCAGTCGAGCGCGGCCACCAGCACCATCCCGAACAGCGCCGAGGCGGTCAGCGGGATGTCGATGTCGTCGCTCAGCTCCCGCGCCGCCACCCCGGCCCGCAGCTCGGTCTCGATCACCGCTATGGCCTGCTGCCTGACCATCATCAGCGTCGACTGCCAGACCCGGTTGGTGCGCCACAGCTCGGCCACGTACAGCTGGGTCAGGGCCGGATAGCGGGAGATGAAGTGCAGCCCGGCCCGGACCATGGCGTCCAGCGCGTCCACATGGCTGCCGCCGCGCTCGGCGTTCTCGTCGGCGGCGTTCTGCAGCGAGGCGGTCAGCAGCTCGACGCCGTGCCGCAGCAGCTCCTCGAAGAGCACGGTCTTCGACGCGAAGTTGTAGTACACCGTGCCCTTGGCCACCCCCGCCCGCTCGGCGATCTCGTCCACGGTGGTGGAGGAGAAGCCCTGTTCGGCGATGAGGGTGACCGCTGCCTCGAAGAGTTTCTGCCGGGTGCCCTGGCGGCGCGTGCTGCTGTCCATGGCGCCGATTCTGCCCGCTGCCGGAGTGGTCCCGCTCACAGGGCGCTCACAGGCCCGGCCGCTCACGGACCCGGCCCGCACGGACGCGGCCTTCAGGGACGCGCCCCTCACAGGGACAGCTCCGGGTGCAGCCGGTCGACCGACCATACCTGCCTGCGCCGCGCCGACCACGCGGTGAGCGCGAGCGCGGCCGCGCCGAAGCCGATCAGCACCCCGCACGCGACCCACACCGGGCCGGGGCCGCCGCCCGTGATCAGCCGCCGCAGCCCGTCCACGACGTAGCTCATCGGCAGGAACGGGTGGATGGCGTTGAAGAACCGGGGGCTGGTCTGCACCGGATAGGTGCCGCCCGCCGAGGTCAGCTGGAGCATCAGCAGCGCCAGTACGAGGATCCGCCCGGCCGGTCCGAAGCGGGCGTTCAGCCACTGCACGATCGCCGCGAAACAGGCCGCCACCAGCATCAGGAATCCGATCGTGCCCGCGGCCCGCACCATCTGCAGCCCCATCGCCCAGTGCAGCACGGACATCAGGGCCGCCGTCTGCAGCGCGCCGATCGCGGCGACCGGCAGCCATCCGGCGAGCGCGACGCGCCAGGAGGAGGCCCCGGCGGCGACCGCCCGGGCGTTGAGCGGCGGGATCAGCATGTAGGCCACCATCGCGCCGACCCACAGGGACAGCGGGATGAAGTACGGGGCGAAACCGGTGCCGTAGTTGGGCGCCTTGTGCAGCGCCTGGCCGGCGAGCTGGACGGGGTCCGCCATCACCCCCGTACGGGCGTCCCGGTCGTGCTTGTCGTACGCGGGGATCTTCCCGGCGCCGTCGTGCAGCCCACCGGCGAGCGTGCCGGAGCCGTCGGCCAGCTTGACCAGCCCGCCCTTCAGGGAGGTCGACCCGGTGCGCAGCTTCCCGATACCGCTGTCGAGGGTGGACGCCGCGCCGTGGGCGGTGGTCAGGCCGCTGTGGAGCTTGCCCGCGCCCTTGGCGACCTTGTGCGCGCCGGAGTTGAGGGCGTTCACCTTCGTGACGGCGGAGTCGAGGTCGGTGCCCAGGTGCGGGGCCTCGTCGGCGAGCAGCTGCGCCTTGTCGTGCAGATCGTTCAGATCGGTTGCGAGGGTGTCGAGTTGTCCGGTGTTGTCCTTGACCAGCTTGTTGACGTCCTCGGCCACGTCGGCGGCGCGGTCGGCCGCGCCCACCGCCTTCTTCAGCGCCGGGCAGCCGGGGGTGGTGGTCACCGGCCCCTCGCAGCGGGTCCGGTAGTCGGCGGCGAGGTCGTCGGACGCCCGACGGGCGTCGGCGGCGGCCGTGGAGGCCTCGTCGGGGAGGTCGTCCAGGTGGCCGGACGCCCGCCGGGAGGCGTCCGCGACCAGCCGGGCGACGTCGCCGATCTCCTTGCCGTGCTTCTTGAGGAACGGACCGGCCTTCTCCGATACGCCGTTCACCGTGTCGGCCAGGGTCTGGGTGCCGTCGGCGACCCCGCCCGCGCCCGTGTCCAGCGTTCCGGCGCCCTTGTTGAGCTTGCTCAGCCCGGACGCCAGGCCGTGGCTGCCCTTCTTCGCCGTGCCCAGGCCCTTGGCGAGGTCACCGGCGGCCGTCCTGGCCTTGCCGATGCCCTGGCCGAGCTGGTCGGCGCCCTTGGCGGCCTTCTCGGTCTGGCCGTGGATGTCCGCGAAGGAGACGAAGATGTTGTCGTAGAAGCCCCGGGACGCCTTGGCGGAGGCCGCGGCGCGCACCTCGGAGAAGACGCTGCGGGAGATCTGGCCGACGATGTAGTTGTTGGCGTCGTTGGTGCGCACTTTCAGGGCGCCCGTCTCCGGGCTCGCGCCGGAGCTGGAGGCGATGCGCTTGCTGAAGTCCTCGGGCACGGTGAGCGACAGGTAGTACGTGCCGTTCTCGACGCCCTCGCGCGCCTCGGCTGCGCTGGTGCGGTGCCAGTCGAAGCTCTTGCCGCTGTCGAGCAGCCGGTCGGTGAGGTCGTCGCCCGCGGTGAGGTGCTTGCCCTTCACGGTGGCGCCGCTGTCGGAGTTGACGAGCGCGACCGGGATCTTGTCGAGCTTGCCGTACGGGTCCCAGAAGGACCACAGGTAGAGCGCGCCGTACAGCAGGGGCAGCAGGAGCAGGGCGGCGAGCGCCGCCCGGGGCAGCTTCCCCCTGCCGAACCGCTTCAGCTCAAGCGCGGCCAGTTTCGGCGAGCGCATCCGCCGCCCCCTCCTCGTCGTCCCCGTGGTCGTCGTCGTGCTCGTTGTCCTGGGCGTCGATCCGGGCGTCCGCGGCGGTCGAGACCACCACGGCGCCCTCCGGGGCCCGGCTGCACACCGCGAGGACCGTGATGCCGCTCCCCGCGATCTCCCGCAGCAGCGTCCAGGCGCGCTCGCGTTCGGCGTCCGTGAGCTTCAGGTCGGTGTCGTCCACGGCCAGCAGGCGCGGCCGGGAGATCAGCGCCAGTGCCACCGACAGCCGCAGCGCCTCCAGCCGCTCCAGGTCCCGTACGGCCGTACGCGCCCCCTTGGGCAGCGCCTCCGGGTCGAGCCCCGCCGCCGCGAGGGCCGCCTCGATCGCGGCCCGGGAGGCGGTCGCGCGCTCCCGTCGCGGCCGCAGCAGCCCGCGCGTCGGGTCCCCGAACCGGCGCTGGAGCAGGGCCCGCTCGCGCAGGTGCTCGGCGACCGTCAGCGCCGGGTCGAGTTCGGTGACGCCCGGCACATGGGCGAGCGCGCTGATGCGACGTATATGGCGCATCTGCCGGGGAACCCGGAAGCCGCCGACGGCGGCTTCCCCGGTGGTGGGGCGCATCCGGCCGGTGAGGGTGAGCAGCAGACAGGTGCGGCCGGAGCCCGAGGGGCCCTCGACCGCGATCAGTGCTCCGGGGTCCGCGGTGAGGGCGACATCGCGATACGCCCAGCCGTGTGAGCCCTTGACGCCGAGTCCGCCGGCCGTCACCGCCGCTCCGGCGCCCCCGTCCGGGGTGCCCGTCACGTGAACCACTCCCTGTGTGAATCATCAAGTTTTTGAACTGACCAGTCAGTCCAATTCAGTATGCGGGATCAGTGAACGGGTATCCGCACCGGGTGGTGTGAGAGCCGAAAGACGCAGGTCAGGGCCGATTGTCAGTGGTCTGCCCCACGATGGGCCCATACGGCGGCCGCTGTGTCTTTCGGCCCGGCCGCCACGCGACGACAGGAGGTTCGTCATGGCCAGTACCGCCGCAGAGCGCCGGCACCGTGCCGCCGCCCCTGCCCCTACCCCTGCCCCTTCGCCGACTGGCCCCGCGAGCGATGTCCACCCCGTTCTGCGCCGCTCCGCGGCCCCGCCCGCCGCACTCGACCTGCTGACCCAGGCCCACCAGGGGCTGGAGGAGGCCGCCGTGCTGGAAACCGCGAACGAGCGGTTCGCCACCGCGCATCTGGCGGCCCTGCGCACGGCGGCCGCCGTGCTCGCCGCGCGGGGGCGCCCCGAGACCACGGCCCGCCGCCGCGCCCGCATCCGCAGCACCTGGGACGTGCTCCCGGAGGTCGCCCCCGAACTGACCGAGTGGAGCGCGCTGTTCGCCTCCGGCGCCGAGCGCCGGGCCCGCGCCGAGGCGGGTATAGCGGGCGCGGCCACCTGCCGGGACGCGGACGATCTGCTGCGCGCCGCCGCCATGTTCCTGCGGCTGGTCGAGCGGATGCTGGTGCTCCAGCCCGCGCTGCCCCGGCAGACCCCGCCGGCGGGCGGCGGGCCGGGCCACTGAAAGCACCACCGGACCGGCCCGGGCTCCGGAGGCAATAGGCTGGGATCGACGTCAGTAACCCGTCGTCGCCGCCCCGTGCGGCGGCGGCACCGCGCCGAGGAGCCACCCGCCGTGTCAGACCCGCAGCGCCCCCGTGCGTCCCTCCGTACCGCCGTGGTGTGGGAGGTCCTGAAAGACGCCCTGGAACGGCGGGCCAAGGCCGCGGGCCGGGAGCCGGGGGCGGCCGAGGGAGCCGAGCACGGGGCGCACGGGGCGCTCGACGTGCTCGACACCGGGGGCGGCAGCGGGAACTTCGCCGTGCCGGTCGCCCGGCTGGGCCACCGCGTCACGGTCGTCGACCCCAGCCCCAACGCGCTGTTCGCGCTGGAGCGGCGGGCCGCAGAGGCCGGGGTCGCCGACCGGGTGCGCGGCGTCCAGGGCGACGCCCACGGCCTGTTCGACGTGGTCGAGCGCGGAGGTCACGACGTGGTCCTGTGCCACGGCGTGCTGGAGTACATGGACGACCCCGCCGAGGGCCTGCGGAACGCGGCGGACGCGCTGCGCCCGGCCGGGACCCTCAGCGTGCTCGCCGCGGGGCTGGGCGGCGCCGTGCTGGCCCGCGCCCTGGCCGGACACTTCACCGAGGCCCGGCAAGCGCTGACCAGCCCGGAGGGGCGCTGGGGCGACGGCGACCCGGTGCCGCGCCGCTTCACCTCCGACCAGCTGTCCGAGCTGGTCGCCGCGGCCGGGCTGGAGATCGCCGCGGTGCACGGCGTACGGGTCTTCGCCGACCTGGTGCCCGGAGTGCTGGTCGACACCGAGCCCGGCGCCCTCGACGCGCTGCTGCGGCTGGAGGAGGCCGCCGCCGAGCTGCCCGCCTTCCACTCGGTCGCCACCCAGCTCCACGTCCTCGCCGAGCGCGACTGACGGCCCCGCTCGACGCCGCCTCGATCCGCGCCCCGTTCCGCCCCCCGTTCCTTCCCCGTTCCGCGCCCGTCGCGTGACGGACGGCGCAGGTGGAGTAGGCCACAGGGCCCCCGCGCGGCCGTCCGGCCCCGTATGATCGGGGTACACCGTCCGGCATGGCGAATCGGCGGGAGGGGAATGGACGTCTCAGCGCCAAGTTTCGTCACACACCTAACGGTGGGCGAATTGGCGCTGAGGGGCGGGTTTCACGGGGGCGATTCCCTGCCTATCCTGAAAGGGTCGCACCCCGGTCGCCCCCCGCGACCGACGAGTAGGAGGACTCCGTGCCGCTCTCGGAGCACGAGCAGCGCATGCTCGAGCAAATGGAGCGAGCGTTGTACGCCGAAGATCCCAAGTTCGCGACAACGCTTGAGGGAAGCGGCCTGCGCACGTACACCCGGCGACGGGTCTACCAGGCGGTCGCGGGATTTCTGGTCGGCATCGCGCTCCTGATGGTCGGAGTGATCGTTCCGCAGATCTGGATCAGCGTGGTGGGCTTCCTCATCATGCTGGGATGTGCGGTGCTCGCCGTGACGGGCTGGCGCAAGGCGCCCAAGCCGGGCGAGGCACAGCGGGCAGGAGGCGGGGCCGGACCACCCCGTCGTCAGGGCCGCCAGCGCCGCTCCATGATGGACCGCATCGAGGAGCGGTGGCAGCGCCGCCGCGACGAGCAGGGTCACTGACCTGACCCCCGGGGGCCCTGGCCGCAGCGGGCCCACCGGCTGAGAACTCACGGGTGAGGGGCGGTCGCCACCGGCGACCGCCCCTCACCCATGTCCCGGGCCGTATCACGCACCACCTCGCACCGGAGCCGTATCCCGCACCAACCGTCCTCGCACCGGGTCACCGGTCCGTCCCGCGGCCCGGACCCCGCGGCGCGCGGCCGGTCGCTCGGGCGGCCTCCCGGCCCCCGGGAGGCCGCTTGGGAGGCCGCTCGTGAAACCGGCCGGCTCAGCCCCGCTCGCCGCGGGGCCCTCGGAGCTGGGCCGCCCATCGGGCCCACCGCGGCGCTCCCCACCGCTCGGTCAGCGCGGACCAGCGCCGCGAGGCCGCCCACACCAGCTGGACCGCCGAGCGCGGGGCCAGCAGCGCCCGCAGCCGCTCCCGGCGCCCGGCCCCGGCCTGGAGACCGGCCAGGACCCGCCGCACATCGTCTGCGACCCCGGGGACCGGCCGTGGCCGTGGCGCGTACAGCACCTGCTCCACGGCAGCGGCCACCCGCTGCGCCGCCTGGCTCGCCTCGTCGTCCAGCTCGGTGAGCCGCGCGATCCGGGCCACGGCCTTGCGGGAGGTCTGCGAGTCGTCCGGCATGACGCCGAAGTCCCAGGCCGAATCGACCAGTTCGTGCCAGGCGGCCAGGATCCGGTCGGTGGCGTCCTGCTCGGTGCGCCCGCCGGAGCCGTCCAGTCTGCGGGCCCGGATCCGCCGCCGCCACAGCATGGGCAGCAGCGGCACCCCGAGCAGCAGCACCGCCAGCGACGTCCAGCTGGTGACCGTGGTCACCGACAAGCCGCCGCCCGAGGCGCCGTCGCCGGGCTGCTGGGCCGCGGCGGCCTCGCAGCCGCCCTGCTTCCGCAGCTCCGGTGCGCAGCTGTCCGAGGCGGACGGCGCGGCCGTCGGCTCGGAGCTGGTGCTCGGCTCGGCCGTCGGCTCGTCCGGGACCTCGCCCGACGGGGTCTGCTCCATCGTGTAGTCGGGCTGGGTGCCACGGCTCGGGGTGGGCTCGAAGCGGGTCCAGCCGACCCCCTCGAAGTACAGCTCGGGCCAGGCGTGGGCGTCCTTGAGCCCGACCGACACCGAGCCGTCCGCCTGCGAGGTGCCGGGGGTGAACCCGACGGCCACCCGCGCCGGGATGCCCAGCGTCCGGGCCATCGCCGCCATGGAGAAGGAGAAGTGGACGCAGAAGCCCGCCTTCTGCTTCAGGAACTTCGCGATGGCGGTCGAACCGCTGCCGGACTGCACCTCGGTGTCGTACCGGAAGCCCCCGTTCACCGCGAACCAGTCCTGGAGCTTGACCGCCTTCTGGTACGCGTTGGACGCGCCCGCGGTCACCTCGCGCGCGGTCCGGGCGACCACGGGCGGCAGCGAATCCGGCACCTTCGTGTACTCGCGCTGCAGCCGCGGCGGCGGTGGCGGGGCGCCGGCCAGCTGGTCGGCGGTCGGCTCGACCAGCAGGCTGGTGACCCGGTAGCGGGCGCCCCGGGTGGTCTGGCCGCGGTCGCCGACGAGCGTGCGGCCCTCCGGTTCGTACCGCCAGCGCCCGTCGATCTGCACCCTGTCGGCCGGGTAGGGGAGCGGCAGCCAGTTCTGCGCATACCACTCGGCGGCCGAGATGGACGTGTCCACGGAGGTGGTCCGGACCGCGGGACCGAGGCCCGTCGGCGATGGCAGCCGGCTCGGCACATCGGTGACATGCCGCTCCGAGGACTTCCACGAGGCGCCGTCGAACTTGTCGAGCGCCACGATCCGCAGATACATGTCCTGGGTGGTCTGCGAGGAGGTGCGATACCGCAGCACCTCCCGGTTCTCCGGCTGGTTCAGGCTGTCCTGCAGCGACACCAGCGGATTCACCGCCGAGATGGTGCCGCCCCCGCCGCCCGGCCCGCCGCCGCTGCCCTGCCGGTCCAGCAGCCCGCCGTCCAGCGACGGCAGCACCGCGGGCACCGCGACCGCGATGCCCAGGGCCAGCACGCCGATGCGGTGGCCCGCCCGGACCGGGGCGGACGCGGGCCCGCCCCCGGCCCCGGCCAGGCCCGAGGGCGGCATACCGGGCGCACGCGGGGCGCCGCCGCTGAAGACGCGGCCCCACTGGGAGAGCCGGTCCCGGCCCTCGGCCAGGAGCAGCAGCAGATAGCCGGCCGCGGCCACCAGGAACCACAGCCAGTCGCTTCCGTCGTCCGACAGGCCCGCCGCGACCGAGTACAGCGCCAGCAGCGGCAGCCCGGCCGGGGCCGCGCTGCGGTACGTCACCGCGAGCGCGTCGACCACCAGCCCTATCAGCAGCACCCCGCCGATCAGCAGCAGCCGGATGCCGTCGGTGACCGGCGCCGGGGTCGCGTACTGCCCGACGTCGCTGGTGCCCTCGCGCAGCAGCAGCGCGAACTCATGGAGGGCCTGCGGGCTGGGCAGCACCCCGGCGAACGCCTGCCCGGACGTGAAGACGACCGTGAGCAGCAGCGTCATCACCACGCCCTGCGCCGCCACCGTCAGCGGACGGGCCAGCGGCACGCGGCGGGCGGCCACGCCCGCCGTGCTCTGGACCGCCAGCAGCAGGACGGCCTGCAGCAGCCAGCCGGCCGGATTCACCAGCGGCAGCAGCGCGCACGCGGCCGCGGCCGTGGCCAGCGCCGCGCAGACGGCCAGCCGAACGCTCCCACTCATCCCCAGCTCCCTGTCATGCCGCCGCCCGCACGCCCGGCGTCGGCCCGGATGGCGCCCTGCCCGTCGGCCTGCCGCCACAGCTCCGCCATCGAGGCGCCCGGGGCGACCGGCAGCGCCGTCCACCCCGCTTCGCGCAGCCTCCGCAGCCCGTCCTCCCGCTGCCGCGGGTCGGCGGGCTCCATCCCCCGCGACCAGGCCGGGCCGTCCATGACGAACGCCACCGCCGCCGTGGAGCGGTGCCGCATCCGCCCGACGAGCGCCGCCTGCGCCTCGTCCAGGTCGCCCAGGAAGGCCACCAGCAGGCCCTCGCCCCCGCCGCCCAGCACGTCGTACGCGAGGGAGAGCCCGTCCTCGTCGGAGTGGTCCACCACCGCGAGGGTGTCCAGCATCAGCCCGGCCGTCTCCGCCGAGTCATGCGTGGAACCGGTGAATCCGCCTCCGCCGTCCGGGCCGGGCACCGAACTTCCGGTGTCGGTCAGCAGCCGGACCGCGTAGCCCCGCTCCAGCAGGTGCACCGCGGCCGAGGCCGCGCCGCACACCGCCCACTCGAAGGGCGAGTCGGGTCCCCCGCCCTCGTAGGCGCAGCCCCGGGTGTCCAGCAGCACCGTGCAGTGGGCGCGCCGCGGCTGCTCCTCCCGGCGCACCATCAGCTCCCCGTAGCGCGCGGTGGACCGCCAGTGCACCCGGCGCAGGTCGTCGCCGTGGCGATAGCCGCGCGGGATCACATCGTCCTCACCGGCCAGGGCCAGCGAGCGGTGCCGCCCGTCCCCGTACCCCGCGGCCTCGCCGGTCAGCGGTATCGCGGGCAGCGGCTCGACCCGGGGTACCACGGTGAGCGTGTCGTAGGCGCTGAAGGCGCGGGTCAGCTCGCACATCCCGAACGGGTCGTTCAGCCGCAGCTGCAGCGGGCCCAGGGGATAGCGGCCGCGCAGATCGGAGCGGACCCGGTAGGACACCTCGCGGCGGCCGCCCGGCTCCACCCGGTCCAGGACGAAGCGGGGGCGCGGCCCCAGCACATACGGCACCCGGTCCTGGAGCATGAGCAGCCCGGTGGGCAGCCGCGAGACGTTGTCCATGCGCAGGTGCACCCGGGCCTCGGAGCCCGCCGGGACCCGCGCGGGCGCGAGCCGGCGGCTGCCCGCCACCCGGTACCGGGTGCGGTGGACGACGGCCACGCACACCAGGGGCAGCGCCGCCAGCAGCAGCCCCACCCGCAGCAGATCGGCCTGGCCCAGCACATAGCTGCACACCGCGGCGGCGATCCCGGCGGCCAGGAAGGAGCGGCCGCGGGTGGTCAGCCCGGCGAGCGCCGCCCGGATCGTGCCCCGGTCCTCCTCGCCCGCGGCGCTCCCGGGGACCGCGCCCGTCCCCCCTGTGGTCATCACAGCCTCCGTGCGCCCGGCTGCTGCCCGTAGTCGACCGGGGGCATGGGGGGCACCGGAGGCACGTGTCCGCCGGTCCGCTGCGAGGAGGTGGGCACCGGGGTGCGCTGCAGGATGTCCCCGACGACCTGCTCCGAGGTGCGCCGGTTCAGCTGCGCCTGGGCGGTGGGCAGCAGCCGGTGGGCCAGCACCGGGACGGCGAGCGACTGCACATCGTCGGGGAGGGCGAAGTCCCGCCCGGCCAGCGCGGCCGCCGCCTTGGCCGCCCGCAGCAGATGCAGGGTGGCCCGGGGCGAGGCGCCGAGCCGCAGATCGGGGTGGTTGCGGGTGGCGGACACCAGGTCCACCGCATACCGCCGGATGGCCTCGGCGACGTGCACCGAGCGCACCGCCTCGACCAGCTTGACGATCTCGTGGGCGTGCGCGACCGGCTGCATGTCGTCCAGCGGGGAGACCCCGCCGTGCACGTCCAGCATCTCCAGCTCCGCCTGCGGGCTGGGATAGCCGATGGAGACACGCGCCATGAAGCGGTCGCGCTGCGCCTCGGGCAGCGGATAGGTGCCCTCCATCTCGATGGGGTTCTGGGTGGCCACCACCATGAAGGGCCCGGGCAGTTCGTAGCTCTTGCCGTCGATGGTGACCTGGCGCTCTTCCATCGATTCAAGGAGCGCGGACTGGGTCTTGGGCGAGGCGCGGTTGATCTCATCGCCGATGACGATCTGGGCGAAGATCGCGCCCGGCTTGAACTCGAACTCCTTGCGCTGCTGGTCGTAGATGCTCACCCCGGTGATGTCCGACGGCAGCAGGTCGGGGGTGAACTGGATACGGCGCACCGAGCAGTCGATGGACCGCGCGAGCGCCTTGGCGAGCATGGTCTTGCCCACGCCGGGGACATCCTCGATCAGCAGATGTCCCTCGGCGAGCAGTACGGTCAGCGAAAGCCGTACGACCTCGGGCTTGCCCTCGATCACACCCTCCACCGACCGGCGGACCCGCTCCGCTGTGGTGGTCAGATCGCTGAGGCTCGCTCGTTCGTCATAGGTCGTCACCCGGCCCTCCTCGGCCCGTTCTCAGGGCCGAGTGTCCACCAAGGACGGACCGGCCCACCGCAAACGCTGGCACCGGCCCCCGCGGGTTGCGGGGGACGATGTCATCTACGCATTCTTGCGGTCTTCGCCGTCTCGCGTCACTCGGCTGTGGATAACCCGGGGTTATTTGTCACGCTTGTACGAGTTAGGGGTGAAAATCCACTCAGCCGCGCGGCTCGACCTCGCGCAGCAGACCGGTCGTCACATCGAAGACGAAGCCCCGCACGTCGTCGCGGTGGAGCAGGAACGGCGAGGTGCGCACCCGCTCGATCGACTGGCGTACGTCGGCGTCCAGGTCCTTGAAGCACTCGACCGCCCACGACGGCCGCTGGCCCACTTCCTCCTCCAGCTCGTGCCGGAAGTCCTCGGTGAGGTTCAGCAGACCGCAGCCGGTGTGGTGGATCAGCACGACGCTGCGGGTGCCCAGCGCGCGCTGGCTGATGGTCAGGGAACGGATGATGTCGTCGGTGACCACACCGCCCGCGTTGCGGATGGTGTGGCAGTCGCCCAGCTCCAGGCCGAGCGCCTCGTGCAGATCGAGACGTGCGTCCATGCAGGCGACGATGGCGACGTGCCGCACGGGGCGCGCGTCCATACCGGGGTCGGTGAAGCTGGCGGCGTACTGACGGTTGGCCTCGACGAGCTGGTCGGTGACCGAGCCGGCGGTGCCGGCGGCGTTGTCGGAGGACTGGGGCAACGGCTGCGACGCAGATATCGACATGGCTATGACCCTAATCCCACCAGGAGATTTTGTCTTTTCTTTAGGTTGCGCAAACGAGGGCATCAGGTGCTCCGAAGGAGTGATTGTGAGCCACTCCACACCTCCGCGCGCCCCTTCACGACGTCCTCGGACGGAACCGTTCCGCTCCGGTCCACTCCGTCGGCGGGGCGCGCTGGCCGGTTGGTTGACCGAGGGGACGAGTGGACTAAAGTGGCGCGAAGTGGGAGGCGTGACGCTCCCCTTGGATCCCGGAATTTTTCGCGTGAGCGCGGTGCGTACGTACCCCTCGGCCTCCTCCCGCTCCGGCCGCCTGACGTCACTTCCCCGGCGCCAGTCGGCCGCTTCCCCTTCGAGCGGGTGGGGACCCGGCGGTGCGTACCCGCCACGCCCGACCCTCAGAAGGGCGCACGAGCAGCGCAATGAGCAGCAACGCTCTCCACGTTCCCGTCATGCTTCAGCGCTGCCTGGACATGCTGGCCCCCGCCCTCGCCGAACCCGGCGCGGTGGTGGTCGACTGCACGCTCGGCCTCGGGGGGCACAGCGAGGCGCTGCTGCGCAGCTTCCCCGCGGCCCGGCTCATCGCCCTCGACCGCGACCCCGACGCGCTCCGGCTGGCCGGTGAGCGCCTGGCCCCCTACGGCGACCGGGCGACCCTGGTGCACGCCGTCTACGACGAACTGCCCGAGGTCCTGGACGGGCTCGGCGTGCCGCGCGTCCAGGGTGTCCTGTTCGACCTCGGCGTCTCCTCCATGCAATTGGACGAGGCCGAGCGCGGCTTCGCCTACGCGCAGGACGCCCCGCTGGACATGCGGATGGACCAGACGACGGGCATCGGCGCCGCCGAGGTGCTGAACACCTATCCGCCGGGCGACCTGGTGCGCATCCTGCGGACGTACGGCGAGGAGAAGTTCGCCAAGAAGATCGTGGACGCGGTGGTCCGGGAGCGCGACAAGGAGCCGTTCAGCAACAGCGCCCGGCTTGTCGAGCTGATCCGCGAGGCCCTGCCGCAGGCCGCCAAGCGCACCGGCGGCAACCCCGCCAAGCGCACCTTCCAGGCACTGCGCATCGAGGTCAACGGCGAGCTGGCGGTCCTGGAGCGGGCCGTTCCGGCGGCCGTGGCAGCGCTCGCGGTGGGCGGGCGGATCGCCGTGCTGTCGTACCACTCGCTGGAGGACCGGCTGGTCAAGCGGGTGCTGGCGGCCGGCGCCGCCAACACCGCGCCGCCCGGTCTGCCGGTCGTCCCGGAGCGCTATCAGCCCCGGCTCAAGCTGCTCACCCGCGGCGCCGAGCTGCCCACCGAGGAGGAGATCGCCGAGAACCGCCGCGCCGCCCCGGCCCGTTTCCGCGGAGCGGAGCGCATCCGCGAGGACGCCCTGTGAGCGGGGCCGGGGTCAAAGGGCCGGGGCCCAAGCGGCTGGCGAAAGGGGCGGAGCCGGGCGCGGTCACGGCCCGGCGCGCGCCCTTCGTGCTGCTCGTCGTCGTCCTGCTCGGCTCCGGCCTGATCGTGCTGCTGCTGCTGAACTCCTCCCTCAACCAGGGCTCGTTCGAGCTGAGCAACCTGGAGAAGCAGACCGACGAGCTGAGCGACGAGCGCCAGTCGCTCCAGCAGGAGGTCGACCAGCTCTCCGCCCCCGGTGCGCTGGAGCAGCGCGCCCGGGAGCTGGGCATGGTGCCCGGCGGCAGCCCCGCCTTCCTCAACCCGGACGGCACCGTGGCGGGGGTGCCCGCCCCCGCCACCGGGCAGCCCTCGGTGGCGCACGCCCCCGGCCCGCTGCCCCCGCTCGTGCTGGACCCCACCCCGGCGGCCTCCACCCCGGCGCCCGCACCGGCCCCGGCCGCGGTGCCGTCGGCGGGCCCCCCGACCCCGGCGGCCGGCACCGGCGGCCCCACCACCCCGGCCCCTGGCAGGTGACACGGTGACGCGACCCCAGGACCCCCGCCGGCGGGTGCCCGGCCCGGCGGCACCGCGCGGCGACCGCGACCGCCGCCCGAG
>NZ_JBEYAL010000046.1:0-72673 GCF_040631655.1 Streptomyces sp. NPDC019937 | reverse complement strand
GAGAGCGCAGCGGCGCTGCGTGCGACGAGCGCGGGGCCGCGAGGTGCCGTGCCGGGCGTCGGGAGCCCGGCATGATCCACACGACACCCCCTAGGGGGCGCCACCGACAACGCGCGGCCCGGCCGCCTTCAGCCTGGCCCACACCACCAGCCGGTAGCGGGAGGTGTATTCGGGGGTGCAGGTGGTCAGCGTGAGATAGGAGCCGGGCTCGGTGTACCGGTAGCGCGGGTGGAACGAGCTGTACGGCACCTTCGCGATCACCGTGCCGTCGGAGGGCGAGGTGCGCGGCAGGGTGCGCTCGACGACATAGGTGAAGCGGGCGCGGAAGGTCTCGACGCTCACCCGGTCCCCCGGGCGCAGCTCATCGAGGTGACGGAACGGTTCGCCGTGGGTGTTGCGGTGGCCCGCGAGCGCCACGTTGCCCATCTGCCCGGGCTGGGCGGTTCCCGGATAGTGGCCGACGTAGCCCTGGTTGAGGACGTACGGCTTGCTGATGCCCTCGGCGATCGGGGCGGTGAGCCCGATGCGCGGGATGCGGATCACCGCGTACGTCTGGTTCCGGTCGGGGGTTCCGGCGCGGAGGGTGGTGGTGGCGGTGTCCTTCTGACGGTGCGTACCGTCCGTGCCGCCGGAGGCCGTACCTTCCGTGTCGCCCGTACCGCCGGATTCCGTGGAGCCCGCATCGCCGGAGGGGGCCGTCACCGAGGGGTCGTCGGTGTCCCACCGCCGTTCCAGCTCCGCCACTTGGCGCTTCGCGCCCGCCCGCGCCTCCCGGTTGGTCCACCACAGCTGGTGGGCGACCAGCAGGAGCACGACGAGCCCGATGGTGACGGCGATCTCGCCGCCGGTCCACAGCACCCGGGCCACAAGGACCTGCCGCCGCCGTCGCACACCGACCTCCCCACCCAGGCCACCGGGAGGGGCACCATAGGCCCTGCGGCGCGCACCCGCCAGACACGCGACCCGTCAGCCGCCGCCCAGCGCCCGCGAGACGGTGTAGATGACCAGCCCCGCAAGCGCTCCCACCACGGTGCCGTTGATGCGGATGAACTGCAGATCGCGGCCGATATGGGCCTCGATCTTCCGGGAGGTGTGCTCCGCGTCCCAGCCCGCGACCGTCTCGGTGATGAGCGAGGTGATCTCGTTCCGATAGGTCGTCACCACATAGACGGCCGCGTCCTCCAGCCAGCCGTCGATCTTGCCGCGCATCGTGGGGTCCGTCACCATCCGCGTGCCCAGCGACAGGATCGCCGCCCGGGCCCGCAGCCGCAGCTCGCTGCGCTCGTCCTCGGCCGCCGCGACGATCATCGACCGCACCGAGGCCCAGGTGGAGGCGATCAGGTCCTGCACCTCGCCGCGGCCCAGCACCTCGCCCTTGAACCGCTCGACCCGGTCGCGGGTGCCGGTGTCCGACTGGAGGTCCCCGGCGAAGTCGGACAGGAAGCGGTCCACGGCGCCGCGCGCCGGATGGTCCGGCATGTCGCGCATCTCCCGGACGAAGCGCAGCAGTTCGCGGTAGACCCGCTCGCCGACCTTGCGGTCCACGAACCGCGGCGTCCAGCCGGGCGCGCCGCCGGTCACCGCGCCCATCACCGACTCGTTGTGCTCGACCAGCCAGTCGTGGGCGTGTACGCACACCAGGTCCACGGCCCGGCGGTGGCCGCCGTCCGCGACGATCCGCTCCAGCAGCTTGCCGAGCCCCGGCGCGATCTCCTGGGCGTCCGCGCGCCGCGTGATCGCCTCGCCGACGACCGCCTGCACATCGGAGTCGCGCAGCACGGTGAGCGCGCCGCGCAGCGCGGTCGCCAACTCGTCCGTCACCCGGTCGGCGTGCGCGGGTTCGGCCAGCCAGGTGCCGAGCCGGCCGCCGATGCCGACGGCGCGCAGCCGCATCCGTACGACGTCCCCGGACAGGAAGTTCTCGCCGACGAAGTCGCCCAGGGTCGCCCCGAGCTGATCCTTCTTCGTGGGGATGATCGCGGTGTGCGGGATGGGCAGCCCCATCGGCCGCCGGAACAGGGCGGTGACCGCGAACCAGTCGGCCAGCGCGCCGACCATGCCCGCCTCGGCGGCCGCCGCCACATATCCGGCCCAGCCCCCGGCGCCGGAGTTCTGCGCCCACTTGGCGACCGCGTACACCAGCGCGACGGCGAGCAGCATGCCCGTGGCGATCGTCTTCATCCGGCGCACGCCGCGCCGCCGCTCCTCGTCGAGGGGGGTGTCCGCGAACGCGGCGACGCCACCGGCCGCCGCTCTCACGCCGGGCGCGATCGGCCCGTTTTCGTCCGTCGTTGTCCGGTTCATGGCCTCCACCCGGTCGAGCCGTCCCCTCTGCATTGTCTCGTTCCTGTCTCACTCGTCCTTGAGTGGAACGAACGGCGAGTTCCCGTCGTCTGTCTGGGGGAGCGACCCCGTCCAACCGGGGGCAGGCCGACAGGCGGACCTCTGTCCGGACATGGGATCATGGAGGACCGACCGGACCGCATCGGCGAAGCAGCGTCGCTCGCCGTTCCCGTTCACTTTCGGAGCCTGAAGCTCCGGCTGCCCGAGGAGACCTCCGCCCATGAGCGTGCCCCCTATGCCCAGACGCACGGCCTATGCCGTGTTCGCTGCGCTGGCGGCTGTGGTGGTCCTCGTCTCGACCGCGATATTCGTCGGGGTCGGCGGCCGGGACCGGAACGTGAACGAGGCCGCGCAGGGCACCCGCAACTCGGCGGCCCCCGCTTCGTCGGGGTCCTGGGTGGGTACCTGGTCGGCGTCGGCCGCCGCGGCCGAACCGAACACGCTCCGCGGCCTGTCCGGCATGTCGATTCGGAACGTCATCCACACCAGCATCGGCGGCACCGGCGCCCGCATCCAGCTCTCCAACCTGTACAGCGCCCGCCCGCTGACGATCACGCATGCCTCGCTGGCGCTGGCGGCCGCCCCCAGCAACCCGACGGCCGCGACCGGCACCATGCGCCGGCTCACCTTCGACAACCGCCCCTGGGTGACCATCCCGCCCGGCCAGGCCGCCACCAGCGACCCGGTGCGCATGAACATCCCGGCCGCCGCCGACCTGCTGATCACCACCTACGCCCCGCAGGCGTCGGGCTCGGTGACGTACCACCCGCACGCCCGTCAGACCTCGTACCTGGCGCGCGGCGACCGTACGGAGGACACGGCGGGCGCCGCGTACACCGAACAGAGCCCGTTCTGGCGCTACCTGAGCGCCGTGGACGTGTGGTCCAAGGAGGCGCAGGGCTCGGTCGCGGTGCTCGGCGACTCGATCACCGACGGCATCACCTCCACCGCCGGGGCCAACCGCCGGTGGACCGACTTCCTCGCCGAGCGGCTGCGCACCGAGCCGGGAGCGCCCCGCCTCGGCGTGCTCAACCAGGGCATCAGCGGCAACCGGGTGCTGAGCGACGGCACCCAGTTCCCGCCGAACAACCCCAGCGGGCTGTCCCGCTTCACACGGGACGTGCTCGACCGCACGAACGTCAAGGCCGTGATCATCGAGCTGGGCGTCAACGACATCCTGCGCATCCCCCACCAGACCGACCCGAACAAGATCGTGGACGGGCTGCGGCGGATGACCGAGCAGGCGCACGCCCGGGGCCTGCGGGTCATAGGGGCCACCCTGTCGCCGTTCTACGGCCACCGCGGGTACACCCCGCTGCTGGACTCGGTGCGTGAGCGGGTCAACGCCCAGATCCGGGCCGGGAAGGTCTACGACGAGGTCGTGGACTTCGACAAGGCGCTGCGCGACCCGGCCAGCCCGCTGCGGCTGCGGCCGTCGTACGACTCGGGCGACCATCTGCACCCGAGCGACGAGGGCTACCGGGCCATGGCGCGGGCGCTCCCCCTCGACTACCTGCGGGGGAGCGCGGCCGCCGAGCTGTGAGCTAGTGGCCCCAGTCGTGCCTGCGGGCCCGGCGCTCGGCCCGCTCGTCCTCCAGCTCCGCACGGCGCTCACGGCGCGCGGCGCGCAGTTCCTCCCTGCGCGCCTCCTTCTCCCGGCGGCGCTCCGCCTTGAGCCGCTTGTGCTCCTCCCTGCGGAGCTTGCGCTGGACGTTGACCCCGCCGAAGACCGCCAGGCCCGTGATGGTCACCCGGGGGCCGGTGGGGTCGCCGTCGGCCGACCCCCGGTGGTCGAAGCCGCCCATGATGCCGATGCCGCTGACGTGCGTCTCCAGGTCGGGCGGCACGATGACCTCTATCCCGCCCATGAGCGTGAAGCAGCGGACCACGATCTCGTGGCCCTCGAAGCGGGCCTCCCGCAGATCGATCTCGCCGCCGCCCATGACCGCGAGGGCGGTGAAGGCGCGGGGCGCGGTCCAGGTGCCCTTGCGCTGGAAGCCGCCCATGATCGCGAGGGCCATCCTCGACGTCGGGGCGCCGCCGATCCGCCCGGCCCAGCCGTCCCGGGCGGTGAGGCCGCCCGTGGCGTCCGGGGACGGCGGCGCGGGAGCGGCCGCCGCGCCGGGCACCGGCAGGTCCCGGATCAGCGGCTCCAGCTGGGCGTGGGTGCGTGCCGTGTAGGCCGCGCCCAGCCGCTCCTCGAACTCCTCCATGTCCAGGCGGCCTTCGGCGACGGCGTCCCGCAGCACCTCGGCGATGCGCTCGCGTTCGGCGTCGGAGGCACGCATCTGGGACCCGCCCGGAAGGTCGGGGACCGCTCCCTGCGGAAATCCCTCAATCGTCATACGGACAGACTAATGCGGACCGACCGACCTGACCGCCCCTCGCGGCCTCCCGGCACCCGGGTCCGTTCCGGGGTTTTCCCCGGGATTCTTCTCGGGGTCCTCCCCAGGGAAGAGCATGCGGGCGATGACGTCCTCGATCTCCGGCTCCCGCACCGACAGATCCACCAGCGGATACCGGTCGGCCACCGCCGCGACCAGCGGTGCCGCGCTGGCGGCGGCCGGGAACGCCAGCCACTGCCGCGGCCCCTCGACCCGCACGGTCCGCGCGCCGGGGATGTCGACCGGCGGCAGCTCCCGCTCCAGGTCCACCACCAGGGTGCGTTCGCTCCCGCCCACCGCGTGCAGCCCGTCCAGTCCGCCGTCGTACACCAGACGGCCATGGTCGATGACCATCACCCGCCTGCACAGTTGTTCGATGTCGGTCAGGTCGTGGGTGGTCAGCAGCACGGTGGTGCCGTGCTCCGCGTTCACCTCGCGCAGGAAGGCCCGTACCTTCGCCTTGCTGACCACGTCCAGCCCGATCGTCGGCTCGTCCAGGTACAGCACGTCGGGGTCGTGCAGCAGGGCGGCCGCGATGTCGCCGCGCATCCGCTGGCCCAGCGAGAGCTGACGGACCGGCACGTCCAGCAGGTCGCCGAGGTCCAGCAGTTCGACACAGCGGTCCAGGTTCGCCCGGTAGCGGTCCTCGGGAATCCGGTACATCCGCCGCACCAGCGCGTACGAATCGCGCAGCGGCAGGTCCCACCACAGGGTGGTGCGCTGCCCGAACACCACCCCGATACGGCGCGCGAGCCGCGTGCGCTCCCGTGACGGGTCGATCCCCGCGACCCGCAGCCGGCCGCCGCTGGGCACCAGGATCCCGGTCAGCATCTTGATCGTGGTGGACTTCCCCGCGCCGTTCGGGCCGATGTAGCCGACCATCTCGCCGCGCGGCACCCGGAAGCTGATGCCGTCCACCGCGCGCACCTCGCGCCGCTCCCGGCGCAGCAGCCCGGCCCGGCGCCGCACCTCGAACACCTTCTCGACGCCGTCGAGTTCGATGAAGTCGTCCATGAGTCCTCAGCTCCCCGTGCTCTGATACGCCCTCAGCCCCGCCCGCCAGGCCAGCCCCGCGACCGCCGCACAGCCGAACGCCACCAGCGGCGCGGCGAAGCCGATCCAGCCGGGCAGCCCCAGCGGGTTCGGCCGGCCCAGGACGTACAGCGCGGGCAGCCAGTTGACGAAGGCCAGCGGAATGACGAACGTGACGCCGCGCAGCAGCTCCTCGGCGAAGACCGTCGGCGGGTACTGGAGCATCGTCGTCCCGCCGTACGTGAACGAGTTCTGCACCTCGGAGGCGTCCTTCGCCCAGAACTGGAAGGCCCCGCCCAGCACGAACACCGCCCCGAAGATCACCGCCCCGCTCAGCAGCATCAGCGGCACCAGCAGCACCCGGCCGGCCGTCCAGTCGATGTCCAGCCGGGTCAGCGACCAGCCGAGCAGCAGCGCCCCCTGACCGATCCGGCCCAGCCGGCGCAGCGCGAAGCGGTCGGCGGCGACCTGGGCGAGGATCGGCACCGGCCGCACCAGCAGCGTGTCCAGCGTCCCGTCGCGGATGCGCCGCCCGACCCGCTCCATACTGCCGAGCGTCAGATCGGCCAGCCCGAAGGCCGTACCGGACGTGCCGTACAGGAAGGCGACCTCGGCGAGGGTGAAGCCGCCGAGCGTGTCGATGTGCGAGAACATCAGCGCGATCGCGACGAAGTCCAGCGCGTTCACCGCGAAGTTCCCGAACGCCATGATCAGGAACGAGGTGCGGTACGCCATCGTCGAGCGCACCCACATGCCGACGATCAGCACATAGGCGCGCAGCCCCTGACCCACCCGCGCCCCGAACGCCTCGTCAGCCGGTTCAGCCACCCTGGACCACCACCTTCCGGGTCGCGACCGACTGCAGCGCCCGCCCGGCCGCGAACAGCACCACCGCCCAGCCCGCCTGGAAGGCCAGCGCCCCCGCCACCGCGGCCCCCCGGTGGTGCCCCAGGAAGACATCCGCGGGCACCTGGAGCATCGCCGCCCACGGCAGCGCCCGGGCGACCTCGCCGAGCTGCCCGGGGAACACGTTCAGCGGCAGCACCATCCCGGAGAAGAACATGCACAGCAGCCCGCTCATCAGGCTCAGCCCCGACCCGTCCAGCAGCCAGAACGCGGCCAGCGCGACCAGATAGCGCACCGCGAACCCCACACACACCGCGAGCACCACCGACAGCAGAAAACACAGCCAGGTCAACACGGAGCCCGGCAGGGTGAGTTCGAAAGCCAGTGCCCCGCACGCCATGGGCACGATGCCGCGCCCCAGCAGCTGGAACGCTGCCCGGCCGAGGTCCGAGGCCAGCCACCACACCTGGAGGTCGACCGGCCGGTAGAGGTCGACGGCGATGTCACCCGACCGGATCCGCTCCTGCAGCTCGTCCTGGAAGCCGCCGCCGAACAGCGCAACGGTCGCCAGCAGCGCCTGGCCCAGCCAGACGAACGTGAGGGCCTGGGAGAGGTCGTACCCGCCGAGATGCGGACGCATCTCCCACAGCGCGCGGTACGTGTACGCCACGATGAAGCCGAAAACGGTGTTGGTGAACACCCCTGCCACGGTGGCCACCCGGTACGTCGCGTAGCGTTTGAAGCCGCTCAGCGCGACGGCCGCGTAGAGCCGCATCAGCCTCTTCCCCCCTCCCCCGTCCGCACGGCACCAAAGCTTGGAAGCCTAGTCCGCGGGAAGGTGACACAGCCAGGTGTTTTTCACCGGATGGTGTGAGGGGAATCACTCGTCCGGCCGGTTACAGACCAGTCACGGGTGCGTGCCACGTCCCTGGCCCGGAACGGATGATGCGACAGTGTTTTATGGGGCGTACGACGCGAATCGCCCGACCGTGCACGATTCCGCCGCGGCGCAACCCTCGACGGCGGCCGAGGAGTCTCAGGAGACATGAGCGACGAGCCCCAACTGATCCACGGCGGCACGGCCGGTGTGGGTGACCCGAGCAGCCGCAACGGCTCCGGCAGCGGCGGCACCGCGGGCAGAAAGGGCCGCCCCCGGCGCACCGGCTGGCGCCGGCTGCTCCCCACCTGGCGGATGGCGGTCGGCGGGTCGCTGCTGTTCCTCCTGCTCGTCGCGGGCGGCCTGGTCACCGGCTATCTGCTCGTCGACATCCCCGCGGCCAACAAGGCGGCCCTCGCCCAGAGCAATGTCTTCCTGTACTCCAACGGCTCCCCACTCGCCCGCGAGGGCAAGGTCAACCGGGAGAACGTGCAGCTCAGCCAGGTACCCAAGCGGACCCAGCACGCGGTGCTCGCCGCCGAGGACCGGGACTTCTACTCCGAGTCCGCGATCAACCCCGAGGCGATGGTCCGGGCCGCCTGGAACACCGCCACCGGCAAGGGCAAGCAGTCCGGCTCGACGATCACCCAGCAGTACGTGAAGAACTACTACCTGGACCAGGAACAGACGGTCACCCGCAAGGCCAAGGAGTTCTTCATCGCGATCAAGCTGGATCGCGAGGTGAGCAAGGACAAGATCCTCGAGGGCTACCTCAACACCAGCTACTTCGGCCGCAACGCCTACGGCATCCAGGCCGCCGCCCAGGCCTACTACGGCAAGAACATCGACGAGCTGAACACCGCCCAGAGCGCCTACCTGGCCACCCTGCTCAACGCCCCCAGCGCGTACGACATCATCGCCCACCCGCAGAACAAGCCGCGGGCCGAGGCCCGCTGGAACTACGTCCTCGACGGCATGGTCAAGAAGCACTGGCTCAGCCGCGCCGAGCGCGACAAGATGACCTTCCCCGAGCCCACCGAGGCCAAGGCCCCCTCCGGCATGTCCGGCCAGCGCGGCTACCTCGTCGAAGCGGTCGAGGACTACCTGACCAGCAACGGCATCATCGACGAGCAGACCCTGGCCCGGGGCGGCTACCGGATCACCACCACGATCGACAAGAACAAGCAGGACGCCTTCGCGGGGGCCGTCCGCGACCGGCTGATGAGCAAGCTCGACCACGACCGCAAGGTCGACCGCTACGTCCGGGCGGGCGGCGCCTCGATCGACCCCAGGACCGGGAAGGTCGTCGCCCTCTACGGCGGCATCGACTACACCAAGCAGTTCGTCAACAACGCGACCCGCCGTGACTACCAAGTGGGATCCACTTTCAAGCCATTCGTCTTCACCTCGGCGGTGGCCAACGAGGCCACCACCCAGGACGGCCAGACGATCACCCCGGACACCCTCTACAACGGCGACAACAAGCGCGAGGTGATCGGACCGGACGGCCCCACCGGCTACGCGCCCGCCAACGAGGACGACGTCGACTACGGCGACATCGACGTCACCACGGCCACCGACAACTCGGTGAACTCGGTGTACGCGCAGATGGCCGAGGACGTCGGCCCCGCCAAGGTCAAGCGGACCGCCATCGACCTGGGCATCCCCAGGGACACCCCCGACCTGCACGCCTCCCCCTCCATCGCGCTCGGCCCCGCCACCGCCAGCGTGCTGGACATGACCGAGGCCTACGCGACCCTCGCCAACCACGGGCGGCACGGGCAGTACAGCCTGGTGGCCGAGGTCACCAAGGACGGCGCCCAGGTCAAGCTGCCGGACCGGGCGGAGCGCCAGGCCATCCCCCGGACCGCCGCGGACACCACCACCTCGATACTGCAGAGCGTCGTCGACGGCGGCACCGGCACCGCCGCGCAGGGCGCCGAGCGCCCGGCCGCCGGCAAGACCGGCACCGCCGAGGAGGACAAGGCGGCCTGGTTCGCGGGCTACACCCCCGACCTGGCGACCGTCGTGGCCGTCATGGGCCAGGACTCGAACACCGGCGTCCAGAAGCCGCTGTACGGGGCCACCGGGCTGGACCGGATCAACGGCGGCGGCTACCCCGCCGAGATCTGGGCGGACTACGTCTCCGGGGCGCTGGACGGAAAGCCCCCGGCCGACTTCGACCTCAAGCTGGAGGACGGCGCCGGCACCCCCGATCTGCCGACCACCCCCACCGAGGCCCAGCCCTCCGCCCCGTCGATCCCCACCACGCCGCCCAGCACGGAGCCGACGGCCCCCAGCGAGCCCCCCACGTTCCCGACGTTCGACCCGCCGACCGAGCCCAGCACCGAGGCCCCGCAGACCCCGCCCACGGACTTCCCGACCGGCCCGCCGACCGACGGCGGCCCCGGCGGGCCCGGCGACCCGGGCGGGGACATCGGAGGCGCGGACGGCGGCTGAACCCGGCGCCCGGCGCCCGCGCCCGGCGGACACGGCAGAGGGTGGTGACGGAGACCCGTCACCACCCTCTGCGCACTCTTCACGCTCTTCACATCGCTACAGGTACAACCCCGTCGAATCCTCCGCGCCCTCCAGGCGCTCGGCGGCGACGGCGTGCAGATCGCGCTCGCGCATCAGCACATAGGCGACCCCGCGGACCTCCACCTCGGCCCGGTCCTCCGGGTCGTAGAGCACCCGGTCGCCCGGCTCCACGGTCCGCACGTTCTGCCCGACCGCGACCACCTCGGCCCAGACCAGCCGCTTGCCGACCGCCGCGGTCGCGGGGATGACGATACCGCCGGTGGACCGGCGCTCACCCTCCGGAATGTCGGTACGGACCAGCACACGGTCGTGCAGCATCCGGATGGGCAGCTTGTCATGGGACGTGTTCGCACTCACGGTCACGACCGTACCCGCCCGAACGGCGTATCGGTGCCACAGGGCAGGCAGGAACCACCTACACCCTTACTCGCCCTCGGGCTACCTCCGGCGCTTGCAGCCCTTGCCCTTGCCGCCACCACCGCCGCGCGACGACACGGCCAGCAGCCCGACGAGCCCCACCACGACGAGCGCGACCGGCACGATCCGCTCCATCCGCGGCGCCCCGTCCTCGGTGACCAGCTGGCCGCGCACATTGGTGACCATCCGGTTCGCGGACACATACGCCCGCCCCGCCGTCCGGTCCACGGCCGACGCCGCCTTCGCCTTCGCGTCACCCATGATCGTCTTCGGGTGCACCCGCACCCCGATCTCGTCGAGCGTCACGGCGAGATCCTGCCGCCGCCGGGCGATGTCCGCCTCGATCTGCGCAGGGGTCCTGGCATCCGACACCGCGCTGCCTCCGTCACTCTCGATCAGTCTCGATGATTCGTAATGGACAGTCTGTCAGCTCGTTCCCGCTCCCGCCCCATGGCACCCCCGGCGATGATGCTGGCTAATGTCGTCATGTAACGCCTGCCGTTACGGAACACCCGATGCCACGAGGAGTACCCGACCATGAGCGAGCGACTGCAGCCCGGCGACACCGCCCCCGCCTTCACCCTCCCCGACGCGGACGGCAAGCAGGTCTCGCTCGCCGACCACGCGGGCCGCAAGGTCATCGTCTACTTCTACCCCGCCGCCCTCACCCCCGGCTGCACCAAGCAGGCCTGCGACTTCACCGACCAGCTCGACTTCCTCACCGGCCATGGCTACGACGTCATCGGCGTCTCCCCCGACAAGCCGGAGAAGCTCGCCAAGTTCCGCGACCAGGAATCCCTCAAGGTCACCCTGCTCGCCGACCCCTCCAAGGAGACCCTGGAGGCCTACGGCGCCTTCGGTGAGAAGAAGCTCTACGGCAAGACGGTCACCGGCGTCATCCGCTCCACCGTCATCGTCGACGAACAGGGCAAGGTCGAGCGCGCCCTCTACAACGTCAAGGCCACCGGCCACGTAGCCAAGATCATCAAGGACCTGGACCTCTGACCCACGGCCCCTCCCCCTGCGAGGTCCCGCACCGATGGGTGCGGGACCTTTCGCATGCTTGTGCGTAACCGGTGGGCGGGTGGTTCGTTACTCAGTGCGATGGTGCGACACGTGGTCGCACCTTGCAGGGGGGAAGATGCGAGCCGAATACTCGCCCGAAGCACTTGCCGAAGCAGTCGCTCGCTCATCGACGTGGGCAGACCTCATGCGCACGCTGAGGGTCAAGGCCAGCGGAGGAAGGCGTCGCACACTGCAAGGACTCGTCGCTGCGCACGGCATCGACACCAGTCACTTCAAGCAGCGCAGCCCGTGGAGCAAGTACTCCGATACGGCCATCGCCGAAGCCGTGGCGACGTCGATCACGTTGCGCGAAGTGGTCGAGAAGCTGGGGGTACGCCCAGCGACGGGGACCCTGTCACACATCCGCAGACGAATCGCGGCATCTGGCATCGATATCAGCCATATCGCCGGGCTGAACCGACCGCACATCGACTTGCCCTTCAGTCGCAACCAGCTGAGAGAAGCCGCCCTCTCCGGGGACAGCGTCCGGTCCGTCGCGCGACTCCTGGGAGTTTCCGACGACGGCCGGTCACGGGCCACTCTGCGCCGCATGTTGAACAAGCACGGGATAGACACCTCGCACTTCTCCCACGCCCGCGTCACCATCCCCGCAGGCCCACTTCGTGCTGCAGTCGCGAACAGCACGAGTTACGCGGACGTCATGCGCGCCCTGGGCCTCCCGGTAAACGATGCCAATCACCGCCGTGTGCACCGCAGGACGGCCCAGTTGGGCCTGGACACCACACACTTCAAGCGGCGCACTCGGCGCCAGGCCCGAGCGGTGGCGTCGAAGCCCGTGGCAGATGAGGTGCTGCGGGTCCGTCCGCCGGGTTCTCCTCGTACCAACCACTCCCGGCTTCGCAAGGCCCTGGATGAAATCGGCCGCCCGTACAGGTGCGCGCGGTGCGGCAACACAGGCCAGTGGCAAGGGGTGAGCATGACGCTGCAGATTGATCACGTGAACGGCGACTGGCTCGATAACCGCCCCGAAAACCTGCGGTACCTGTGTCCTAACTGCCACGCGATCACGGACACGTGGTGTCGGAACCGTAAGAGCGGCCAGAAGAGCCGAGCCGGCACTGTGGCGTAGCCGCGTGCTGCAATATCCTCGTAGAGGCCATCCCGGTAGCATGGCCTTGCGACTGCGGCCGTGGCGAAATTGGCAGCCGCGCGGCGTTTAGGTCGCCGTGGGAGAGATCCCGTGTGGGTTCGAGTCCCACCGGCCGCACATCGCGAGGGGCGTCTCACAAACCCAGTGAGACGCCCCTCCGCTTGTCACCCCAACAGCTCCCGCACCACCGGCGCCATCGCCCGGAAGGCCTGGCCCCGGTGGCTGATGGCGTTCTTCTCGTCCGGGGTGAGTTCGGCGCAGGTGCGGGTGTCGCCGTCGGGCTGGAGGATCGGGTCGTAGCCGAAGCCGCCGCCGCCGGTGGGTTCGTGGCGGAGGGTGCCGGTGAGGCGGCCGGTGACGACGCGTTCGGTGCCGTCGGGGAAAGCGAGGGCCGCGGCGCATTCGAAGTGGGCGGTGCGGTGCTCGTCGGGGACGTCGCGGAGCTGGCCGAGCAGCAGGTCGAGGTTGGCGCGGTCGTCGCCGTGGCGGCCGGACCAGCGGGCGGAGAAGATGCCGGGGGCGCCGCCGAGGACGTCGACGCAGAGCCCGGAGTCGTCGGCGATGGCCGGGTGGCCGGTGGCCCGGGCCAGGGCGTGGGCCTTGAGGAGGGCGTTCTCGGAGAAGGAGACGCCGGTCTCCTTGACGTCCGGGACCTCCGGATAGGCGTCGGCGCCGACGAGCTCGACGTCGAGCCCGGCGTCGCCCAGGATCGAGCGCAGCTCGGTGATCTTGTATGCGTTGCGGGTGGCCAGGATCAGGCGGCGCGGGTGTGCGCTGTCCGCCCCTGCGGTGTGCTGTGGCTGCATAGCTGTCGATTAGATCAGGCGCGCGGATCAGGGCGCGCAGACGTTGGTCAGTTCGGCGGCGGCGTCCTTGACCGGGCTCAGGTCGGGGCGTTCGCCGCTGTCGACGGAGGTCTGGACGTTGTCCACGGCCTTGCGGAGGTCGCCCAGGGCCTTGCCGACGTCCGCGTTGTCGGTGTGGTCGCCGACCTTGTCGATGTCCTTGTCGAGGGCGTCGAGGACCTTGTCGGCGTCGGAGGCGTCGGCGGTGTCGGAGGTGGCGCCGCCGACGGCGTCCTGGAGGTTGTCCACGTCGTTGGATATCTCGACCGCGAGCCGGCCGCAGTCGAGGGCCTTCTCGACGGCCCCGCAGCCGGTGGTGAGCGGCGCCAGGACGGCGGCCGCGGCGAGCGCGGTGACGGCGGCGAAACGGTGGCGGTCGCGACGGGCCTGGCGCGGCGTCATGGACGGTCCCTCCCCTGGGATCGGACGCGGGCGCGCGCGGGTGTCGCGCGCGCCCGTCATCTGACTACACGCCGAGCGCCGCCCGCTGGTTGCCCGCCAGCTCGACGCAGCCGCCGACGGCGAGGTCGAGCAGGCTGTTCAGCTCGTCGCGGGCGAAGGGCTCGCCCTCCGCGGTGCCCTGGACCTCGACGAAGCGGCCGTCGCCGGTGCAGACGACGTTCATGTCGGTTTCGGCGCGTACGTCTTCCTCGTAGCACAGGTCGAGCAGCGGGACGCCGCCGACGATGCCGACGCTGACGGCCGAGACGGTGCCGGTGAGCGGCTGCCGGCCGGCCTTGATCAGCTTCTTGCCCTGGGCCCAGGTGATGGCGTCGGCGAGGGCCACATAGGCGCCGGTGATGGCGGCGGTGCGGGTGCCGCCGTCGGCCTGGAGGACGTCGCAGTCGAGGACGACGGTGTTCTCGCCGAGGGCCTTGTAGTCGATGACGGCGCGCAGCGAGCGGCCGATGAGGCGGGAGATCTCGTGGGTGCGGCCGCCGATCTTGCCGCGGACGGACTCGCGGTCGCCGCGGGTGTTGGTGGCGCGCGGCAGCATCGCGTACTCGGCGGTGACCCAGCCCTCGCCACTGCCCTTGCGCCAGCGCGGGACACCTTCGGTGACGCTCGCGGTGCACAGGACGCGGGTGTCACCGAAGGAGACGAGGACGGAGCCCTCGGCGTGCTTGCTCCATCCGCGTTCGATGGTCACGGGGCGGAGCTGGTCGGGCGTACGGCCGTCGATACGAGACATGGGACGAGCCTATCGGCAACGCGGCGGGCCCCGATCCGGTGAGGAGCGGGGCCGGGCGGCCTCAGGCCGTGACGGTAAGCGCGGTCACATAAGATCTTCGATCTCGGCGGCGATCGGGTCAGCGTCGGTGCCGATGACGACCTGGATCGCGCTGCCCATCTTCACCACGCCATGGGCGCCGGTGGCCTTCAGGGCGGCCTCGTCGACCAGGGAGGGGTCCTTGACCTCGGTGCGGAGACGGGTGATGCAGCCCTCGACCTCGACGATGTTGTCGATGCCGCCGAGCCCCGCGACGATCTTCTCAGCCTTGCTGGCCATGTCCACTCCCTGTTGTCCTGAGCTGTCCTGTGTTGTCCTGTTGTCTCGGCCCTTCCGGATACCGGGTGAACGCCATCCCTACGGTAACCACGCGGGCCCGGCCGCGCAGGATCGTCAGTGGTTCAGACCACATCGGAACGATAGATTCCTTTATTTGATCCTCACGTGCTACAACAGGTCTACACCACATGTGGTGTAGACCATATCGCGGGCCGTCCCCAGTATTCCGAGCGCCCGCCTCACCAGGAGGAATCCGATGAGTACGGCCACCGCCTCGGCGGCCCCCGCCCAGAAGCGGGGCGCCGGTCTGATCAAGGGTATGCAGAAGATCGGACGCAGTCTCCAGCTGCCCGTCGCCGCCCTGCCCGCCGCGGGCATCCTGAGCCGGCTGGGCCAGGACGACGTCTTCGGCAAGGCGGGGCTCGGCTGGAACAAACTCGCGGAGATCTTCGCCCACGCGGGCGGCGCGCTCTTCGACAACCTGGCCCTGCTGTTCTGCCTCGGCGTCGCCATCGGCTTCGCGAAGAAGTCGGACGGCACGACGGCGTTCGCGGCCCTGGTCGGCTTCCTCGTCTACAAGAACGTGCTGACCGGCTTCGTCAGCGACGTCACCGGCAAGCCGCAGGACCCGGGCGTGCTGGGCGGCATCGTGGTCGGCATCACGGCGGCCGTGCTGTGGGAGAAGTACCACCGCACCCGGCTGCCGGACTGGCTGGGCTTCTTCAGCGGCCGCCGCTTCATCCCGATCCTGATGTCCTTCGCGGGCGTGCTGTACGGCGTCGTCTTCGGCTATCTGTGGGGGCCGATCGGTGACGGCCTCAACAGCTTCTCCGAGTGGCTTTCGGCCAATGGCGCGGTCGGCTCCGGGATCTTCGGCGTGGTGAACCGGCTGCTGATCCCGGTCGGCATGCACATGCTGCTGAACTCGTTCGCCTGGTTCCAGTTCGGCGACTTCTCCTCCGGCGGTCAGACCTGGCACGGCGACATCGCGCGCTACTTCCACGACGACCCGTCGGCCGGAATGTTCATGACCGGCTTCTTCCCGATCATGATGTTCGCGCTCCCCGCCGCCGGTCTCGCGATCGCGCACTGCGCCCGCCCGGAGCGCCGTAAGGCCGTGATGGGCATGATGATCTCGGTCTCGCTGACCGCCTTCGTGACCGGTGTGACGGAGCCGATCGAGTTCTCGTTCATGTTCATCGCGCCGGTGCTGTACGGAATCCACGCCGTGCTCACGGGTGTGTCCATGGCGCTGACCTGGGCGCTCGGGATACGCAGCGGCTTCACGTTCTCCGGCGGGCTCTTCGACTATCTGCTGGGGTGGTCGCACAGCGAGAAGGCCTGGATGATCATCCCGATCGGGCTGGCCTTCGCCGTCCTGTACTACGTGGTCTTCCGCTTCGTGATCACGAAGTTCAACATCCCGACACCGGGCCGCGAACCGGAGGATTCCCTCGACGACGCGGCCGCGACGACCACCGCGAAGCGCTAGCCGCACACGCCAACGGGAACGGGCCGGATCCGCGGGGCGGATCCGGCCCGTTCGCGTGCGTCAGACCTCGTAGACGGCGCCCGCGCGCGCCAGGGTCACCGAGCCGTCGAAGACGGCCTCGGCGTCGCGCTGGTTGAGGTGCGGGTCGGTCCACGGGGGGATGTGGGTGAGGACCAGGGCGGCGGCGCCCGCGGCTCGCGCGTGCTCACCGGCCTGTCGGCCGTTGAGGTGCAGCTCCGGGATGTCTTCCTTGCCGTGGGTGAAGGCCGCCTCGCAGAGGAAGAGGTCGGCGTCCCGGGCCAGGTCGGTCAGGGCCTCGCAGGGGCCGGTGTCACCGGAGTAGACCAGGGCGCGGCCCCCGTGCTCGATGCGGAAGCCGAAGGCCTCCACCGGGTGGCAGACCCGGGCGGTGCGGATCGTGAAGGGGCCCAGTTCGAAGGTGCCCGGGGCCAGGGTGCGGAAGTCGAAGACCTCCTGCATCGACTTCTCGTCGGGCACGTCGTCGTACGCCTGGACCAGCCGGCGTTCGGTGTCCTCGGGCCCGTAGACCGGGATCGCCTCGGCGCGGCCTCCGTCGTACCGGTAGTACCGGGCGACGAAGTAGGCGCACATGTCGATGCAGTGGTCGGGGTGGAGGTGGGAGAGGATCACGGCGTCGAGGTCGTAGAGACCGCAGTGGCGCTGCAGCTCGCCGAGGGCGCCATTGCCCATGTCGAGGAGCAGCCGGAAGCCGTCGGCCTCTACGAGGTAGCTCGAGCAGGCCGATTCCGCGGACGGGAACGACCCCGAGCATCCGACGACGGTGAGCTTCATGGAGCAGGAACCTCCTTGGAGGGTCCCCATGCCGAGGGCCATGGGCGAGGCGACGGGTGCGGGGGTCATACGGGGTGCCCACGAGCGTAAGGCGCTAAAGCCCTGGTAGCTCCTCCACAGGCCCACGTTGTGGGCGGAATCACCAGGACGGAGCCCCTGGGCAGCCGCGTATGCCCCGCGTCCGGGCCGTGAGGCCTACGCCCAGAGCTGGCCGTGGAGGGTCTCGACCGCCTCCTCGGTGGTGGCCGCTGTGTAGACGCCGGTCGACAGGTACTTCCAGCCGCCGTCGGCGACGACGAAGACGATGTCGGCGCTCTCGCCCGCCGTGACCGCCTTGCGGGCGACACCGAGGGCGGCGTGCAGCGCGGCACCGGTGGAGACGCCCGCGAAGATGCCCTCTTCTGCGAGGAGTTCACGGGTGCGGGCCACCGCGTCCTCGGAGCCGACGGAGAAGCGGGTGGTCAGTATGGACTCGTCGTACAGCTCGGGGACGAAGCCCTCATCCAGGTTGCGCAGCCCGTATACGACGTCGTCGTAGCGCGGCTCCGCGGCGACGATCCGCACGTCGGGCTTGTTCTCCCGCAGGAAGCGGCCGACGCCCATCAGGGTGCCGGTGGTGCCGAGGCCCGCCACGAAGTGGGTGACGGAGGGCAGGTCGGCCAGGATCTCGGGGCCGGTGGTGGCGTAGTGGGCGCCCGCGTTGTCGGGGTTCCCGTACTGATAGAGCATCACCCAGTCGGGGTGCTCGGCGCTCAGTTCCTTGGCCACCCGGACGGCGGTGTTGGAGCCGCCGGCGGCGGGCGAGGAGATGATTTCCGCGCCCCACATGGCGAGCAGCTGGCGCCGCTCCTCGCTGGTGTTCTCCGGCATGACGCACACGATGCGGTAGCCCTTGAGCTTGGCCGCCATGGCGAGCGAGATGCCGGTGTTGCCGGAGGTCGGCTCCAGGATGGTGCAGCCGGGGGTCAACCGGCCGTCCTTCTCGGCCTGTTCGATCATATGGAGCGCGGGGCGGTCCTTGACCGAACCGGTCGGGTTGCGGTCCTCCAGCTTCGCCCAGACCCGGACCTCCGGGGAGGGCGAGAGCCGTGGCAGCCGGACGAGCGGCGTGTTGCCGACCGCTGCCAGGGGGCTGTCGTACCGCATCAGCGCATGCCCGCCCGTCGCCCGGCCGCCGCCCCGACCGGACGGGGCTTCGCCCCGGCAGCCCCGCCCGCGACGGCCGGGAGGATCGTCACGTTGTCGCCGTCCGAGAGCTTGGTGGAGATGCCGTCGAGGAAGCGGACGTCCTCGTCGTTCAGGTAGACGTTGACGAAGCGGCGCAGCTCGCCGCCGTCGACCAGGCGCTCCTGGATGCCGGAGTGCCGGGACTCCAGGTCGGCGAACAGCTCGGCGAGCGTGGTCCCGCTGGCCTCGACCGCCTTCTGGCCGTCGGTGTAGGTGCGGAGGATGGTCGGGATGCGGACCTCGATGGCCATTCTCAATCTCCTGTGGGAGGGCGGGGTGGACTTCCCGGCCGGAGGTGGCCGGAGGGCGTCGTCGAAGGGCTTCGGGCGGCGGGCGCGAGAGGACGCGGGACGCGTTCAGGCAGCCTCGGCGCGGCGCGGACACATCGCGCTGGCGAGCCGGCACAGGTCGACGTGGAGCCGCGCCACGAGCAGCATGCCCGGCGTCTTCTCGCTCACGTCTTCGGAAACCATGAACTCATCGTATCGATTCCCGGTCCGGCCCCCGGAAGCATGTCCCGCGATACGGACTGGTAACAACCGCGATATGAGACGACCGTTATCGGGTCAGCCCGGGATGATCTCGACTTCTTCCTCGGTGACCTCGCCGTCGACGATCCGGAAGGAACGGAACTGGAAGGGGCCCTCTTCGTTGCCGCAGTCGGCGGTGGACACGAGGACGTAGTGCGCACCGGGCTCATTGGCGTAGGAGATGTCCGTACGGGAGGGGTACGCCTCGGTCGCGGTGTGCGAGTGATAGATCACGACCGGTTCTTCATCACGGTCGTCCATCTCGCGGTAGAGCTTGAGCAGATCGGTCGAGTCGAACTCGTAGAACGTGGGAGAGCGGGCCGCGTTCAGCATCGGGATGAACCGCTCGGGGCGGCCACTTCCGGCCGGGCCCGCGATCACGCCGCACGCCTCGTCGGGGTGGTCGGCCCGGGCGTGGGCGACGATCTGGTCGTGGAGGGCCTGGGTGATGGTCAGCATGCCGAAAAGAATAGGAGGCGGGCTCCGGACCGAGGTCCGGAGCCCGCCTGCTGAGACGATGTGCCCAAGGGGCGGAAGCGTCAGTCCTTGGCGAACTCGGGCTTGCGCTCCTGGTCGGTGACCTCGGGCGTACGGCTCTTCAGCACGAACCAGCCGATCACCATGATCACCGCCCACACGGCCCCGACGTACAGGCAGACGCGGGTCTCCGAGTCGTACGCGATGAGACCGGTGACGCCGACGAGGAAGACCAGCGCCACCCAGCTGAAGACCGAGCCGCCGGGCGCCGGGAAGGACGAGGCGGGCAGCCGGCCGGCCACGACGGCCTTGCGGTAGCGGATGTGGCTGATCAGGATCATCATCCAGGCCCAGATGCCCGCGGCCGTGGCGACCGAGGTGACGTAGGTGAAGACCTTGTCCGGAACGGTGTAGTTCAGTATCACGCCGATGCCCATGAGGAAGGCGGACAGGGCGATACCGGCGAACGGGGTCTTGCGGGCGTTGAGCTTGCCGAAGATGCCCGGCGCCTCACTGTTGGCGGCCAGGTCCCGCAGCATGCGGCCGGTGGAGTACATGCCGGAGTTGCAGGAGGACAGGGCCGCGGTGAGGACGACGAAGTTGACGATGCCCGCCGCCAGGGGGATGCCGATCACCGAGAAGGCGTGCACGAAGGGGCTCTCGCCGGCGGAGAACTCGGTCCACTTCACGACCGAGAGGATGACGACCAGGGCGCCGACGTAGAAGACGATGATGCGGAACGGCAGGGTGTTGATCGCCTTGGGCAGCGTCTTCTCGGGGTCCTGGGACTCACCCGCGGTGATGCCGACCAGCTCGACGGCCAGGTAGGCGAACATGACGCCCTGGAGCGTCATCAGGCTGTCACCTATGCCGTTCGGGAAGAAACCGCCGTGGGACCAGAGGTTGGAGACGGCCGCGGTGTCACCGGCGCCCGAGAAACCGAGGGTCAGCACGCCGAGACCGATGACGATCATGCCGATGATCGCGGTGACCTTGACCATCGAGAACCAGAACTCGACCTCACCGAAGATCTTCACCGAGATCAGGTTGACGCCGAAGAGCAGCACCAGGAAGACCAGGGCGCTGACCCACTGGGGGATCGACGGGAACCAGAAGTGGATGTAGATGGCCGCGGCGGTCAGCTCGGCCATTCCGGTCACGACCCACATGAGCCAGTAGGTCCAGCCGGTGACGTAACCGAAGAACGGGCCGAGGAACTCGCGGGCGTACTCCGCGAAGGACCCCGAGACGGGGCGGTACAGGAGCAGCTCTCCGAGCGCTCGCATGATGAAGAAGATGATGACGCCCGCGAGGGCGTACATCAGGATGATGCTGGGCCCCGCCTTGGCGATGTTGGCCCCGGCCCCCATGAACAGACCGACACCGATGGCACCGCCGATGGCGATCATCTGTACCTGTCGACTGCCCAGGCCGCGCTCGTAGCCCTCTTCGGGCGCCGCTGAGGTCATGTGGTGTGCCTTTCTCCCTGTGCGGCTGGCGATCGTGAAGATTTATCACGAGGGCAGCACTGATCCACTCAGCGGAATGTGAGGCACGCCACAAGAAGAAGAGGACAAAGGGAATCGCGCGCGACAAAGCGTGCGGACGCGGTGATGCGATCGTTATTCGGAGTTGAGCACTCCCTAAACGAACACTCAGTGATCACAAGCGGAAGCCATCACGCCATAAGCGTTACACCATCAGCGTCTCGATGAGCGTCTCCTGCAGCCCGCCCAGCCAGAAGTACGCCATCACCATCGGCTTCCGCGGATCGGAGTCGGGGAGTCCGAGCAGCTCACCGCCGTCGTCATCGTCGGTGACCTCCAGCCGGGTGCCGATCGCCAGCCGCAGATCGTTGAGGGCGCCGAGCCACTGCCGGGACTTCTGCGGGGCCAGCTCCAGCACCGCCGGCTTCTTGGCGGCCGACCCGGTGGACCCGGCAGCCAGCGAGTCCAGGTCGCGCACCATCGCCAGGGCGTCATCGCGCTTGCGGGCCCGCAGGTCGTTCTCGGTGTACCGGCGGAATTCCGCCGAGGCGGCGCGCGCCTCCTTCTCCGCCTCCGCGTCCAGCTCCTGGTCGGGCGCCACATAGGCGTCCGGGAACAGCCGGGCCAGCGCCGGGTCGCTCGGCGGCCGGGTGGGCCCCTCGGCGAACAGCGCGTCCAGCGGGTCCTCCGCCCCGGCCGGCTGGTCGCCGGGGCCGATCAGCTCGGCGAGCTGCACGGCCAGGCTGCGCAGGATGGAGATCTCCACCTCGTCCAGGGCGACGGCGGCACCGCCGCCGGGCAGCGGCTCGAATCGTCCCGACATCAGCGCTCCTGCGTGAGCGTCGCCCACAGCCCGTACCCGTGCATCGCCTGCACGTCACGCTCCATCTCCTCGCGGCTGCCGCTGGAGACGATCGCGCGCCCCTTGTGGTGAACGTCGAGCATCAGTTGGTGCGCCTTGTCCTTGGAGTAGCCGAAGTAACTCTGGAACACGTACGTGACATAGCTCATGAGATTGACGGGGTCGTTGTGGACCACCGTCACCCAGGGAACGTCGGGCTCGGGCACCTCCATCGGCGCCTCGCTGGCTTCAGGACGTTCGATCTCCACCGGACTGACACTCACACCCCCAATGCTGCCACCCGGCAGGGGTGGTCGCCTAAACCGGCACCCAGATCTCGTCACTCTGACGAGTATGCGAGGTAACATCATCAACATGGACACTGCGGACTTGGGACTGCCGGTGGACGTGCCGTCGACCGCGCTCTTCACCGACCGGTACGAACTCACCATGCTGCAGGCCGCGCTGCGGGCCGGCACCGCCGACCGCCGCTCGGTCTTCGAGGTCTTCACCCGGCGCCTGCCCGAGGGGCGCCGCTACGGCGTCGTGGCGGGCACCGGGCGGGTCCTCGACGCCGTCGAGAACTTCCGCTTCGAGGGCGGCGTGCTGGACTTCCTCGCCCAGCAGCGGATCGTGGACGAGCCGACGCTCGAATGGCTCGCCGGCTTCCGGTTCCGCGGCGACATCTGGGGCTACCCGGAGGGCGAGGTCTACTTCCCCGGCTCACCGATCATGCGGGTCGAGGGCAGCTTCGCGGAGGCGGTGCTGCTGGAGACGGTGATCCTCTCCATCCTCAACCACGACTCGGCGGTCGCCGCCGCGGCGTCCCGGATGTCGGTCGCGGCGGGCGGCCGGCCGCTGATCGAGATGGGCGCGCGCCGCACCCACGAGCTGGCCGCCGTGGCCGCCGCCCGGGCCGCCTACGTCGGCGGCTTCGCCACCACCTCCGACCTCGCGGCCGGATTCCGCTACAACATCCCCACCGTCGGCACCAGCGCCCACGCCTTCACCCTGCTGCACGACAGCGAGCGCGACGCCTTCGTCGCCCAGGTCGACTCGCTCGGCAGCGACACCACCCTGCTGGTGGACACCTTCAACGTCGCCGAGGCCGTGCGCACGGCGGTGGAGATCGCCGGCACGGAGCTGGGCGCCGTCCGGATCGACTCCGGCGATCTGCTGCTGCTCGCCCACCGGGTGCGGCAGCAGCTGGACGACCTGGGCGCCAAGGGCACGAAGATCGTGGTCACCAGCGATCTGGACGAATACGCGATCGCCTCGCTCGCCGCGGCCCCCGTGGACGCGTACGGGGTCGGCACCCGGCTGGTGACCGGCAGCGGCCATCCGACCTGCTCCATGGTCTACAAGCTGGTCGCCCGCGCCGAGTCCGCGGCACCGGACGCGCCGCTGGTGCCGGTGGCGAAGAAGTCCATGGGCGCGAAGACCTCGATCGGCGGCCGCAAGTGGGCAGCCCGGCGGCTGGACGCGGAAGGGGTGGCCGAGGCCGAGGTCGTCGGCAGCGGGCCCGTCCCGGAGGCCCTGGCCGGCCGCGAGCTGCTGGTCGAGCTGGTGCGCGGCGGCGAGATCGTGGCCCGGGAGCCGCTGGACGCGGCGCGCGACCGCCACGCTGCGGCGCGGGCGGGGCTGCCGCTGTCCGCGACGCAGCTGTCGCAGGGCGAGCCGGTGCTGCCGACGGAGTACGTGGGGGCGTGAGGGGTACGTCCATGACGACCATGGCGTCGGCGGCGACCCTGCCCCCCGCTGTGGTGACCACCGCTGTGCCCACCTCGGGCCGAGCCGGAAGGCGTGCGTGATGCACCGGGCACTGATCGTCGTCGACATCCAGAACGACTTCTGCGAGGGCGGGAGCCTCGCGGTGACGGGCGGCGCGGATGTCGCCGCCGCGATCACCGACTACATCGGGGAGGCGACGGCCGGTTACCGGCACGTCGTGGCCAGCCGCGATCGCCACATCGACCCCGGCGATCACTTCTCCGACCACCCGGACTACGAGCGCACCTGGCCGCCGCACTGCGTCGCGGGCACCGAGGGAGTGGGCTTCCACCCCAATTTCGCGCCCGCGGTGGCCTCGGGCGCGATCGACGCGGTCTTCGACAAGGGTGCGTACGCCGCCGCGTACAGCGCCTTCGAGGGCGTCGACGAGCACGGCACGCCGCTGGCGGCGTGGCTGCGGGCGCGGGGCGTGACGGAGGTGGACGTGGCCGGGATCGCCACGGACCACTGCGTACGGGCCACGGCGCTGGACGCGCGGCGTGAGGGGTTCGTGACGCATGTGCTGCTGGGGCTGACGGTGGGGGTGGCCCCGGCCACCACCGAGCGCGCCCTGGAGGAGCTGCTGGCGGCGGGCGTCCGGCTGAGCGGCCGGCCGGTGGCCTGACGGGGCACTCAGGGCCCCGTCAGGCGTGTCCCGGGCGCTCCCCGGGCCCGGGGGGCGTCAGGCGGTCGCCGCGGGGCGCAGAAGGGCGGCGATGGGGTGCCACAGCTCGCCGCCGATGTCGGGGGACGTGCGCCAGATGAGGCCGTCGGGGTGGTGGAGCACCGCCGTCACCTCGTCGGGCGTCGGTGGCGCGCTGTTGCCGCGCAGATACACGGCGCGCAGACCCAGGTTGCGCAGCCTGGTCAGGGCGCGCGCCCGGTTCGCGGCGTGGACCAGGACGCGGACGCCGCCCTCGCCGAGCGGGCGGGGCAGGGTCAGTGCCACCACCACATTGCCCCCCGGCAGCTTGGTGAATCCTCCGTCGGCCATACGGTTCATGTCCCCCGTGAGACGTCGTGTCAATAAGAAGGTCTGGGTGCATCTAAACGCGAACGGCCGCCGCCCGCTAGTGGGTGACGGCCGTCACGGCTTTGACCTGCGGTTATGACGACGGACTCACCTGGACGGTCATCGTCTGGCCGTCCGGGCGCTCCCGGAGGATCGCGATCCGGGTGTTGGTGTCAGCAACCTGGACCCCGGCGGTGGGGTTGGTTTTGTCCCAGTACACACCCTTGTGGTCGTCGAAGACCGGGGCGCCCCACTTGCCCTTGACCTTCGCGGCCTTCCCGTCCTGGTGGAGGGTGAAGCCGTCGGTCGGGTACCAGCTGAAGGGGGAGTCGTACGCCTGGATCCGGTTGCGCATCAGCGTGCCGTCCGCCCACTTCTCCGGGGTGGCGTGCGCGTCGACCGGCAGGATGAGGCCCTTGCCGGGGTGGACGCCGGTGTTGTTGTCCGGCTGCGAGGTGTCCCACTGCCAGATCAGCAGACCGTTCTGGTACGGGAAGTGCTCGACCCAGGCGGGGCGGGTGGAGGCCCAGCCGAAGTTGTACGGACCGACCTCGAGGGTCTTGTCGTAGCTGACGTACTGGCGGTTCTCGGCGAGGTAGTACTGCGGGTAGTCCTTGGTGAAGGACGCGCCGACGCGCGAGAAGCCGTTCGCCGTCCAGCCGTTGTCGTCGCCCTCGGCGCCGTCGGTGAGGACGGGCTTGCCGTCCGCGGTGAGGGTGAGGGCGTCGGCGGCGAAGCCCTTCTGCGCGACCCCGCCGTCCGTCTGGTAGCGGAAGCGGAGGTCGATCTTCTTGCCGGCGTAGGCGTCCAGCGGGAAGGAGAGCTTCCGGTAGGCCCCGGAGGTGCCGGTCAGGGCGGGCTTGTCGCTCGCGTCGCGCGGGATGGCCTTACCGTCCGCGGTGCCGTCGACCGGCGTCCAGTTGGCGCCGCCGTCCGTGGAGACCTCGGTGTAGAGGTAGTCGAAGTTCTCCTCGATGTCCCACCAGCCCTTGAGGTCCAGGCTCGCCGTGGACGCGCCGGTGAGGTCGACGGACCGGGTGAGGGTGTTCTTCAGGTCGTCGCCCATGCCGCTCCACCACTGCTTGCCGCCCTCGGCGGGCGTGGTGATCTCGGTGGTGACGGGCTTGTCGGGGAGGTCGACGACCAGCGCCTGCTGGTGCTTGGTGTTGTACTCGGCGACCCCGAGGGTGTGCCGGGACTTCGTACCGGCCTTCGCGGTGCCGTAGTCGAGCCAGCCCAGCTGGAGCTTGTCCCAGGCGGACATGTCGCCCGGGAGGTCGCCGATGGAGTCCTCCCCGGTGCCGAGCCATGAGCCCGCGGACATCAGCGACCAGTAGGCGACGGAGGACTCGCCCTTGCCCGTGGTGTCGTACTCGTCGGGCAGGCCGAGGTCGTGGCCGTACTCATGGGCGTAGACGCCGAGGCCGCCGTTCTCCGGCTGCATGGTGTAGTCGCCGACCCAGATGCCGGTGTCGCCGATCTGGGTGCCGCCCGCCTTGTTGGCGCCGGGGCCGGTCGCCCCGGCGTCGGAGCCGTACGCGTACCAGCGGTGCGCCCAGATCGCGTTCTCACCCTCGGCGCCGCCGCCCGCGGACTCGTCCTCGCCGGCGTGCACGATCTGGAAGTGGTCGATGTAGCCGTCGGGCTCGTTGAAGTTGCCGTCGCCGTCGAAGTCGTAGCGGTCCCACTGGTCGTACTGGGCGAGGTCCGCCTTGATCTGCGCGTCGGTGCGGCCGGCCGCCTTCTGGTCCTTCGCCCACTGGTTGACGCCGTCGCGTATCAGGTCCCAGGCGTTGGCGCAGTTGGTGTCGCCGCAGTAGTTGGAGCCGTAACGGGCCTCGTTCCAGTCGACCTTGACCCAGTCGGAGACCTCGCCGTCGACCGAGTAGCGGCCCGAGGACTGCTTCTCGTAGTACTTCTTCAGGGACTCCTTGCCCTTGGCGTCCGAGAAGTACAGGTCCTGGAAGTGCTTCCGGTCGTAGTCCTTCTGCCAGGCGGTGCTGTTGTCGACCTTGCGGTCCGGCTGGGCGATCGTGTTGTGCGCCGGGCCCGGGGTGCCGCCGTACTTCTTCACCGGCGGCCGGGGGCCGTCGGGGCCGTCCGGGTCGTACATCGTGGTGTCGTCGACCTTGTCGCCGAACTCGACGAGCACGGTGAAGATCTTGTCGGTCTTCTCCCGGGCCAGCTCGACGTACTTGTTCTTGCCGAGCTTCACCACCTGCGACGCGCCGCGCCGCGTGGCCTCCTTGTCCCCGGATATGACCTGGCGCAGCGCGTCCTGGCGCTGCGCCTCCTGCTGCTTGCTGAACGGGCCCGCCAGATCGTGCTCGACGTCCGTCTTCGCGGGCGCCGGGTCATGGCGTTCGACACGCGTAGACGGCGCGTCGGCCTGGGCCACGCCCGTTGACAGCGCGGCCGCGCCGAGCGCGGCCACCACCGTGGCCACCGCGGCCGATCTGACCGCCCTCCGTTGGCTGTTCACTTGTTCCTCCCCTTCCACACACCGGTGCCGCACATTTGACCGGAGAGGCAAGCGAAAAGACAGTCCTTGACTTGGGCTTGAGGGATCGTTACGTTTCCCGGTCCGCCGTGTACCGGTTACCGGACACCGCCGGGCGTGCCGCCCGGGCAGGGGGAAACGCGGCCGCGCCCGCGGAGGGGGCTGTGCGTGATTCCGTGCGCCCCCCGTGCACCCCCGCCGTGGCTCGGGTCACGATTGGTCCCGCTCCCCATCGGGCATCCAGCACCGTAGAGTCATTTTGACGGCGCACATCTGCCCGACTCATGCCCCGCATATCGATGCCCCTGAGGACGGATCCCGCCATGCCGCGTCCGACTTCCGCCCAGCTCGCCTACGGTTCGGCCACCGTCGTCCTGTCGACACTGGCCATGCTGCTGCTTTCCGAGACCCGCTCGGGCCTCGGAGTGGGCATGGTGACCGTGGCCGGTCTCGCGCTCGGGCTGCTGGTAGCCCTCACCGTGCCGGTGCACCGTCAGTCCCGCGCCCCGCGCACGGGGCGTACGGTGCGCAGCCACCACCCGCTGGCCGGGTCCGCGGTGGCCGAGCCCCGGCGGGAGCACTCACTGCACGGCTGACACGACGACCGTCCGCGCGGCCTTGTCGTGCAGGCAGCGCCGGAACGGCTTGTCCCACAGCTGCCACACCACGTTCAGCACCCAGAACAGGGTGCCGACGAGCACCGGGATCAGCAGTCCCGGCAGCGTGTAGACGCCGGCGCGCACCCATCCCTGGCCGCCCGGAATGTTCCCGTCCGACAGCATCGCCACGCGGATGCGCATCGCCTTCTTGCCGAGGGTCTGGCCGCTGCGGGCCAGCATCGTGCCCTCGTAGCCGAGGTACACCAGCATGGTGATGATCAGCGCGATCATCACCTTCCGGATGTCCTGCTGGCCCGGGTGTTCCATGCCGTACCGGAGCGCGCCCGTCATGCCGAGGGCCACCGTCCAGATGACGCCCAGCACGAGGCCGTCGATCAGCCGGGCCACGAAGCGCTGACCGGGCGTGGCCAGCGGGGGCATCCCGGCGAGGTCGGGGGACGGGGGCGACGACAGCTGGTCGGGGCTCATGCCCACGATTACATCAGCAGGTCTTCCGGCCCTCCTCGGCGGGCCGTAGGGGTCAGGGCTCGGCCTGCACCACGACCGTCTTGGCCACCTTGTCGTGCAGACACTGCCTATACGGCCGGTCCCAGGTGCACCACAAGACGTTGACCAGCCAGAACACAAAGCCGCAGCAGGGCACGATCTCGGGGAGCGCATACGTGGCGGCGCGTGCCCAGCCGGGCGCGCCGGACGGAAGCTCGCCGGTCTCCAGCATGGCCACCCGGATCTTCATCGCCTTCTTGCCGACGGTCTGGCCGTAGTGGGTCAGCATCAGCCCCTCGTAGACGAAGTAGACCAGGACGTAGGCGAGGGTGAAGACCGATGAGCGGGCGTCGCCGCCGTTGCCCATCGGGTAGTAGGTGCCCAGGACCAGGGCCATGATCAGGCCCACCGGGATGCCGATGATCAGCCCGTCGATGATCCGGGCGGCCAGGCGGCGGCCGAGGTGGGCGAGCGGGGGCATGCCCGCGAGCGGATCGTCGCCGCCGCCGTGATCGCCGTAGGGGGAGCCGTTCGCCCGGGGCGGCGGCTGCTTGGCGAACGGATCCCGGTCGCGGGGCTCGTCCCCGGGTGGCGGCGGCTGGTCGGTGCTCATGGCCCGAGTCGACCGCCGATCGAGGGCGATCGCATCCGGATCGCCCCGTTCGGGCGACCCGGATGGTCCATCCGCCTCAGCGGCGCCCGGTCAGCCGGCCGTGGCGACGAACGTACGGGCCGCCTTGTCGTGCCAGCACTGCCGCCAGGGGCGGTCGACCAGGCACCACAGCACGTTCACCAGGCCGATGACCAGCACCCCCAGCACCCCGTACACCAGCCAGCGGCGCAGGGCGGCGCCGAACGACGGCTTGTCGTGCTCCTCGATGTCCAGGACCCGCACCCCGCACAGCTTCTTGCCGAGCGTACGGCCCCACAGGGCCACCGGCAGGGCCTCCAGGAGGACCCCGCCCAGCAGCATCACGCCCAGCACGAGGGCGAGATAGCCGCCGGTGGTGCCGTCGAGGAAGTAGACGGTGACGGTCTCGCCGGACTGCTTGGCCGTCTCCACCTTCTCGTCGATGTGATCGGCGGCCTTCCCCCACAGCGGGAACGCGACCGCTCCGGCGATGGCGAGCAGCACGACCATGTCGATCAGCCGGGCGGAGAAGCGGCGGCCGAGCCCGGCGGGCCGCCCCTGGGCCTGGGCGGCCTGGAGGAACGGATTGTCGACCGGCGGCTTCCAGGGGATGACGCCCTCGGGCGCGCCCTGCTGAGGAGCCGGGGGCTGGTGGGACTGCGGCTGCTGGGGCTGTTGCGGCTGCTGCGGCTGCTGCTGGGCGAGCTGGTGCACCTGCTGCTGCCAGCCGGGGCCGCCGCCGTGGGACGGCTGGGCCGGGATGCCGCCGAAGGGCTGCTGCGGGGGTTGCTGCTGCTGGGGCGGCTGCTGCTGAGGGTGCGCCTGCCGCGGTGGACGCTGGGGCTGGGCCTGGGACGGCTGCGGGGAGTGCTGGGGGCCCTGCGGGGCGTCGCGGTCGAGCGTACGGAACGTCATCGTGCCCTCGTCGCGGCCGGTCGGCCGCAGCGCGCGGATCGCCATCGTGCCGTCCGCCGCGGCGGGCTCGGCCGAGGCCGACGCCGAGGGCAGCTCCGGGGTGCTGCGTACGGCGGGGAGGGCGTGGGTGGCGCGATCCTTGCGGTCGCCCGCACGGTCCGTAGCGCCCGCCCCCTCCGCGCCGCCGCCGCGCATCGTCAGCGTGCCCTGGTCGCGACCGCCTTCACCACGGCCGCTCCCCTCACCGCCCGGGCCGTCCGCCGCGCCGCGCGGGTCGGGGACCGCCGCCCGCGGGTCGTCCCCCTCCGAGCCCCAGGAGATCCGGCGGTCCTGCTCGCCGCCGAACCCGGACTGCCGGGACGCGTCGGCCTGCCAGGCGGCCCCGGCCCCGGGGCGGGTGCCGTGCAGCCGCTGCGGATCGTCCCAGTCCACCGGGGCGGCCGTCCCGCCGGGCGGCACCGGCTCGGTGCCCATGACGCTGCCCGGGCCGGCGTCCCGTATGTCCATCTCGGCGCGCCGCCGCACCTCGGGCAGGGCGTTACCGGCCGGCTCCTGCGCGGGCAGCGGCTGCGGGTCCTCGTCCAGGAACATCGGGCCGGTCTCGTCCGGCACCGGGCTGGTGACCTGGGTGTGGGTCACCCCGGGCGGTGCGGCGGGCATGGCCTCGCCCTCGGCCGGGGCGGGCCGGCTGGTGCCGGGCACCCAGGCGGCTCCGTTCCAGTACCGGATGTAGTTGGGAATGGACGGATCCGGATAAAAACCTGGAATGGAACTGCCGTCAGCGGATCCTGAGGAAGGGGCGCTCATGATCTCCGATGTCCCGTATCTGTGCTCGCCGTGCTGCTGTGCTGCGCCGCCGCAGTGCAACCCGGAGCGCGCTGTCAAGGTCTATCAGACCGGCCCTCGGCCCGTACCTACTGTGGCACCGCCTCGCAACTTTTTGGCGGTCAATACGGGAAGCCGGTAAGGGAGCGCCGGGGAGCGCCCTTAGAACAGCTTGCCCGGGTTGAGGAGATTCAGCGGGTCGAAGACCTCCTTGATGCCCTGCTGCAGCTCCACCCCCACCGGCCCCAGTTCGCGCGCCAGCCACTCCCGCTTCAGCACGCCCACCCCGTGCTCCCCGGTGATCGTGCCGCCCAGCTCCAGCCCCAGCGCCATGATCTCGTCGAACGACTCGCGCGCCCGCCGCGACTCGTCCGGGTCCGCGGGGTCGAAGCAGACCGTCGGATGGGTGTTGCCGTCCCCGGCGTGGGCCACGACGCCGATCGTCAGGTCGTGCTTCTCGGCGATGGCCGCCGTGCCGTCGATCATCTCGGCGAGGCGGGAGCGCGGTACGCACACGTCGTCGATCATCGTGACGCCCTTGACCGCCTCCAGCGCGGTCAGCGTCATGCGGCGGGCCTGGAGCAGCAGGTCGGACTCGGCCGCGTTCTCCGCCGGGACCACCTCGGTCGCCCCGGCGGCCGTGCACAGCTCCCCCACGGCGGCCAGGTCGGACGCGGGGTCCGGGGTGTCGAACGCGGCCATCAGCAGGGCCTCGGTGGACTCGGGGAGCCCCATGGCGCCCATCGCGTTGACGGCGCGCACGCTCGTACGGTCCATCAGCTCCAGCAGCGACGGCACATGGCCGCGCTCCATAATGCGGCAGATCGCGTCGCACGCTGCCGCGGTGGAGGGGAACTCGGCGGCCAGGACGAGCTGTTCGGGCGGGGCGGGCTTGAGCGCGAGGACGGCCCGTACGACGATGCCGAGGCTCCCCTCGGAGCCGACGAAGAGGCGGGTCAGGTCGTAGCCCGCGACCCCCTTGGCGGTGCGGCGGCCGGTGGACAGCAGCCGCCCGTCGGCGAGGACGACCTCCAGGCCGAGGACGTACTCGGCGGTCACGCCGTACTTCACGCAGCACAGCCCGCCCGACGCCGTGCCGATGTTGCCGCCGATGGTGCACTGCTCCCAGCTGCTGGGGTCCGGCGGGTAGTACAGCCCCTTCTCCAGCACCGCGCGCGACAGCGCCGCGTTGACCACGCCCGGTTCGACGACCGCGATCCGGTCGACCGGGTTGATCTCCAGGATGCGGTCCATCTTGACCAGGGACAGCACGATGCAGCCGTCGGACGCGTTGGCCGCGCCCGACAAGCCGGTGCGCGCGCCCTGCGGGACGATGGGCACGCGCAGCGCCGTGGCCGTACGGCATACGTGCTGCACCTGCTCGACGGTGCGGGGGAGGACGACCACGGCGGGCGCGCCCGCGGCGCAGAAGCTCGCCATGTCGTGCGCGTACGCCGCCGTGACATCGGGGTCGGTGAGCACTGCCTCCTCGGGGAGGCCCTCCCGCAGTGACTCGATGAGGTCGGTCATACGTCCAGGCTCGCACTCGGCCGGGCGCCAGGGAAGATCGGCGCGGCGACCGGGTTAGGACGCGGCCATCGCGGCCCGGTTCACTGTGGCTTGTAGTAGACGCTCAGTTCGCGGCCGCCGGACGGGCCGGAGGCGAAGCCCATGCACAGCCGGCGCGGGCTGGTGAGCTGGACGGCCATGCCCTCGGGCTCGCGGTAGTCGAGCGAGTACCCGGCCTCGGTGCGGGCGCGCTGGACCAGCTGGCCGGTGCGCAGATCGACGCAGGAGACCTGGGCGTTGCCGTGGCCGGAGGGCGGGTTGGGGCCGTTCTCGTCGGAGTACGCGGTCCCGGTGAGCTGGTACACGTAGTCGCCGAGCACCGTGAAGCCCTGGAAGACCTCGCTGTCGTCGACGCCGACCTGGGGTATGTCGTCGTACACCGCCGCGTAGTCGCCCGCCGTGACCCCGGCCAGGCTCATCAGCCGGTAGCGGACCTGGCCGTCCTGGCGGTAGCGCAGCAGCAGCCGCTTGTTGAGCATGTCGACGGCGGGCTGGTTGCTGGTCGAGCCGGGCACCGGGCGGTGGGTGGCCAGGCCGGACGAGCCGCTGTCGAGGACGGTGCCGTTCTTGAACGGGAAGCGGCTGATGGCGCGCCCGTAGCCGGAGTCGGGGTTGGCGTCCGACTCGGTCCACAGATAGGCGGTGGCGCCGACCGGCTCGCAGCCGATCGCGACGCCGTGGCCGAAGCCCCTGACGTACATGGAGCCCAGCTCGCCGCCGGTGAGGGACAGCTTGGTGACGCACATGTCGCCGCGGGCGGCCCGGTCGGCGCCGGAGACGGGGGCGGATTCGCCGCTGAGGCGGATGCCGCCCTGCATCAGCTGGATCGTGTAGAGGTGGCCGTTGACGTCGTCGAACGCGAAGGACTGCAGCACGGTGCTGTTGTGCGGTGCCTTCTCGCGTATCAGCTGCGTGGAGGGCACCGAGAGGTCGAACCGGCCCCCGGCGGAGGCCTCGGCGGAGGCCCCGGTGGCGACTTCGGCGGCGGCGGCCTCGGTGGGCCGTACCGCGAACGCCCCGAGCGCGCCCGCGGCGGCCGCGCCACCGGCCAGGGCGAACCTACGCCTTGTCAACCGACCCGCAGCGTACTTGTCCGTCTGCATGCGTAATCAACAACTCCCAAGAAAACACACCGTGTTGGAGTGAACAGGAACGCCGAGAGTGTAGACGGTGCGATTCCGCGGCCGAGCTGGTGTTCCATTTTTCTGGCATGAGCGGCGCATTGTGTGCTGTATCACTCTCTTTCTCCGTGCTTTGGGTAGACCGAATGCCGGATGACGGGCGTATACCCGGCGAAGACAGAGATCCGGGAGTGACAGGTGACCGTCGAGGAGTTCGAAGAGTTCTACGCCCAGGCGGTCACACGTCTCACGGGGCAGCTGTACGTGATGCTCGGCGATCTGCACGAGGCGCAGGACGTCGTGCAGGAGGCGTTCGTCAAGGGGTGGAGCCGGCGACGGCAGCTCGACAGCGGCGGGCAGCCCGAGGCCTGGATCCGTACGGTCGCCTGGCGGCTGGCGGTGAGCCGCTGGCGCTTCCGGCGGCGCACGGCGGACGCCTGGAATCGCGGCGGCGTCTCGCCACCCCATGTCGAGGGTCCGGGCCCGGACCAGGTGGTGCTGGTCGACGCGCTGCGCGAACTGCCGCCCCAGCAGCGGCGCACGCTCACCCTGCACTACCTGTGCGACCTCACCGTCGAGCAGATCGCCGGGGAGACCGGCCTGGCCACCAGCACCGTCAAGACGCACCTGGTCCGCGGACGCACCGCGCTCGCCCACCGCCTGCGGGACCCGCGCATCGAGGAGATCGCCGATGTCTGAGATCCAGGATCCGCTGCGGACGCTGTTCCGGCAGGCCGGTGACGTCGGGCAGGCCCACGCCGGGGCGGCGCCCGTGGCACGCATCGCCGAGCGCGGCAGGCGGGCCCACCGGCGCCGCGTCGCCGCGCTGGCGGCGGGGGCCTGCCTGGTCATCGCGGGCGGCGGGGCCGCCGCTGCCGTGCTCCTGCCGGGCACGCCGCCGCCCGCGGCCCCGGCCACCAGCCCCTCGGCCGGGCAGCCGTCGGCCGGGCAGCCGTCCGGGTCCTCGACGGGGCCCGCGACCGGCCGGCCGTCCGCCGAGTCCTCGACCGGCCGGCCCTCGACCGGCCGGCCCTCGACGGGGACGGCCGGGCCGCCACCGTCGACGGGCGAGGCCACAAACGACGCGTCCGGGGGCGTGACGTACCCGCCCACGACGACGTCTCCCCCAGGAGACGACGCCCCCTGACCCCCTCCCGCCATGATCCGTCGGCCGTCGCCGGGCGGCTCCGCACCCTCACGCCTACGCGAAAGATCCCTGTATGACCGTCGCACCGCCCGAGCCGCGCCAGAGCCCCACCTGGTCCGCCGTACCGCCCGAGCGGCCCTCACCGCGCCTGCGGGCCCTGCGCCTCGTCCGGCTGAACCCGGGCGACCGCGAGGTGCTGTGGCTGTATCTGCTGACCCGAATATCCATATGGATCACCGCCTACTGTGTGCGGTGGCTGTTCCCCGGGAACGGCGACGCCCACCAGCCCTCGCCCCTCCTCGAACCCTTCGCGCGGTGGGACTGGGGGCACTACCTCCACATAGCGCGCGACGGCTACTTCCCCGGGGAGAGCGGCCCCTGGGACAAGAAATGGGACAGCCGGGAGGCGTTCTTCCCCGGATTCCCGCTGCTGCTGCGCGCCGTGCACACCGTCGTCCCGAGCTGGACCGCGGCCGGGCTGCTGATCTCGTTCGTCGCCGGGGCCGTCGGCGTGCTGGCGCTGGCCCGGATCGCCCGGCTGTATCTGCCCGGCACCGGCGCCGACCGGCGCACCGTGCTGTTCTTCCTGCTCTCCCCCTGCGCGATCTTCCTGGCCGTCGGCTACACCGAGGCCCTGTTCCTGGCGTTCGCACTGCCCGGCTGGCTCGCCGCCCAGCGGCATCGCTGGGCCACCGCCGCCCTGCTGACCGCCCTGGCCACCACCGTGCGGATCAGCGGCCTGTTCGTGGCCGCCGCCATCGCCGTCCACTTCGTCCTCACCGCCGCCCGCGCCCGCGGGCACTGGCGCTCGCTGCCCTGGCCGGCGCTGCCCGCGCTGCCCGCGGCCTTATACGCCTGGTACCTGCACGCGCACACCGGTGACTGGATGGCCTGGAAGCACGCCCAGGAGCGCGGCTGGTTCCGCACCTTCCACACCCCCCGGGAGGGCTGGTCCCACACCTGGGACGCGGCCTTCGACAGGACGCAGAGCGCCGGATACGCCGTCATGTTCCAGGCCGAACTGGTGGCCATGGCCCTCGGGCTGCTCGTCCTCGCCGTGCTGCTGTGGCGGCGCCGCTGGGCCGAGTCCGTCTACATCGGCATCACGCTGTGGGCCCTGGGCACCTCGTACTGGTACATGTCGATCCCCCGCTCCACCCTGCTGTGGTGGCCCCTGTGGATCGGCCTGGCCGCCTGGAGTCTGCGCAAGCCCCAGGTCAAGACCGTCTACCTCTGCCTGGTCGCGCCCGTGAGCACGGTCTTCGCCCTCGCCTTCCTCTCGGGGCGGTGGGCGGGCTGATCACGGGCGCCGGGGCCGGTGAGCCCCGGCACCGTGGCGGTCAGAGGTTGCCGCGCTTGGCCTGCTCGCGCTCGATCGCCTCGAACAGCGCCTTGAAGTTGCCCTTGCCGAACCCCATCGACCCGTGCCGCTCGATCATCTCGAAGAAGACCGTCGGCCGGTCCTGGACCGGCTTGGTGAAGATCTGCAGCAGGTACCCGTCCTCGTCCCGGTCCACGAGGATCTTCAGCTCCCGCAGGGTCTCGATCGGCACCCGCGTCTCGCCGGCCCAGTCCCCGAGCGTGTCGTAGTACGAGTCGGGCGTGTCCAGGAACTGGACGCCCGCCGCGCGCATCGCGCGCACCGTGGCGACGATGTCGTTCGTGGCGAGGGCGATGTGCTGGACGCCCGGGCCGCCGTAGAACTCCAGGTACTCGTCGATCTGCGACTTCTTCTTCCCCAGCGCGGGCTCGTTCAGGGGGAACTTGACCTTCCGGGTGCCGTCCGCGACGACCTTCGACATCAGGGCGGAGTACTCGGTGGCGATGTCGTCGCCGACGAACTCCTTCATGTTGGTGAAGCCCATGACCCGGTTGTAGAAGGCCACCCACTCGTCCATGTGGCCCAGCTCGACATTGCCGACGCAGTGGTCGATGGCCTGGAACAGCCGCTTCTCGGGCCCCTCGACGATCGGGGCGGCGGCCACGTACCCCGGCAGATACGGGCCGTCGTAGCCGGAGCGCTCGACGAAGGTGTGGCGGGTGTCGCCGTAGGTGCGGATCGAGGCGAGCACCACCGTCCCGTGCTCGTCCTTGACGTCGTGCGGCTCCTCGATCCCGGTGGCGCCGTGCTCCACCGCGTACGCGTACGCGGCCCGCGCGTCCGGGACCTCGACGGCGAGGTCGATCACGCCGTCGCCGTGCTCGGCCACGTGCTCGGCGAGGAAGCGCCCCCAGGGGCCGGACGGCTTGACGACGGAGGTGAACACGAAGCGGGCGCCGCCCGAGACGAGGACATAACTGGCGGTCTCCCGGCTGCCGGTCTCCGGTCCGGAGTAGGCGACGAGCTTCATGCCGAAGGCGGTGGCGTAGAAGTGGGCGGCCTGCTTGGCGTTGCCGACGGCGAAGACGACCGCGTCCATACCCTTCACCGGGAAGGGGTCTGCCTGCCGCGCGGTGGTCGGGGTGGGGTTCAGGATCTCAGTCATACAGGCAGCGTCTCCCCACGGCTCAGGGTGCGCAACAGTTCGCGAAATCGCTGGGCATGTTGCCTAGCGTCGCCCGCGAACAGGGCAGCATTCTGTACAGAGTGACCACCGTCACAGACCACCCAGTCCAGGAGGCCCCATGGGAATCGACGCACTCGACGCCCGCCTGATCGAACTCCTCGCCCGGGAGCCACGCATCGGCGTCCTGGAGGCGTCGCGCCGCCTCGGCGTCGCCCGCGGCACGGCGCAGGCCCGGCTGGACCGGCTGCGCACGCAGGGCGTGATCCGCGGCTTCGGCCCGGACGTGGACCCGGCGGCCCTGGGCTACCCGGTCACCGCCTTCGCGACGCTGGAGATCAAACAGGGCCAGGGCCCGGACGTGCGCACCCATCTGGCCGGTGTTCCGGAGGTGCTGGAGCTGCACACCACCACCGGCCACGGCGACATGCTCTGCCGCCTGGTCGCCCGCTCGAACGCCGACCTCCAGCGGGTGATCGACCGCGTCGTGGGCATCGAGGGCATCGTCCGGGCCTCGACGGCGATCGTGATGGAGAACCCGGTCCCCCTGCGGATCATCCCCCTGGTGCAGCAGGCGGCCGAGGACTGACCGGGAGAGCATGCAAAAAACCCGTTGCAAAGAAACCTTTGCACCCTTACGCTGCTCCGCATGGCTCAGCGCGACGACGACGTGGACGACGACGTACGGGTGCTCGACCCCCGGTCCCTGCGCGGGCTCGCGCACCCCCTGCGCCTGCGGCTGCTCGGCGCGCTGCGCGAGTACGGGCCCGCCACCGCGTCCCAACTGGCCGACCGGCTGGGCGAGTCCAGCGGCGCCACCAGCTACCACCTGCGGCAGCTGGCCGCCCATGGCTTCGTCATGGACGACCCGGAGCGCGGCAAGGGGCGCGAGCGGTGGTGGAAGGCGGCGCACGCCACGACGAAGGCGGGCACCGACGAGCTGCTGCGCCACCCCGATCCGTCCGTGCGCGGCGCGATGAACACCCTGATGCACGAGGTGGCCACCGTGCACGGCCAGGAGCTGTCCACCTGGCTCGGCACCCAGCATGAATGGCCCGCGGAATGGCGTACGAGCTGGGACATCAGCGACTTCACCCTGCGCCTCACGCCCGCCCTCGCGCGGGAAATGCTCGAGAAAGTGCACGAAGTGATCAACGGCTACCGCGAGAACGAGGTCGACCCGGACACCGCGCACTCCGCCCGGTACCGCGTCCATCTGCACGGCTTCCCGCGCGACGAGGACTGACCCGATCCCTGGGGGGAGAGCGAATGTACGGCGACCATGTCCACCATCTGCTGCACCGCCTGCGCGCCGAGCAGCTGCGGCGGGAGGCCCCGCACCGGCCGCAGCACACCCATCTGCTGCGGACCCGGCTCGGCTGGCGGCTCGTGGAGGTCGGGCTGCGGCTGGCGACGCCGCGCGTGCCCCAGGTCCAGCTCCACGTCCCGGCGGGCCAACACGGCAATTGATCCGATCTATTGCTGTGGCGAGCATTGACCCTTCATGCGCCCACCCCTACGTTCCGTGCAGATTTCCCACACATCAAGGGGTGTGCTCCATGAGAGGTACAGGATCGAGACGATTAGTCATCCGACCTTGGTGGGTGATGGCGGCGCTCGTATGCGTACTCCTGCCCACCGGGGGACTGACCGGGCAGGCGCGGGCGGCGGACGCCGTCACATACTTCGTCTCGCCCACCGGCAGCGACAGCAACGCGGGCACCAGCGCCGCCGAGCCGTTCCGTACGCTCGCCAAGGCGCAGACCGCGGTACGGGCCATCGACAAGTCGACCTCCGGCCCGGTCACCGTGACCTTGGCGGGCGGCGTCTACCGGCTCACCAAAACGCTGGCCTTCACCGCAGCGGATTCCGGCGGCGGCACGGCCGGGACCGTCTGGTGGAAGGCGGCGTCCGGACAGTCCCCGGTCATCAGCGGCGGCGTCCGGATCACCGGATGGGCCAAAAGCGGCGCCGCCGGCGGTAAAGCCTGGTCCGCCCCGGCCCCGGCCGATCTGGACACCCGGCAGTTGTATGTCAACGGCGTACGCGCCCAGCGGGCGACCGGTGCGCTCCCCGTCAAGGTCACCCAGACGGCGGCGGGGTACACCACGGCATCCGGCGACCCGATGGCCGGATGGCGCAACCCGTCGGCGATCGAATTCGTCTACCGGGGCGGTCTCGGGGCGTGGACCGAGCCGCGCTGCCCCGTCGCCTCCGTCACCGGCACCGCCATCACCATGGCCCAGCCCTGCTGGAACAACTCCACCCAGCGGGTCATGCGCACCGACGACTCCGGCCGCACCGTCAACCTGGTCGGCCGCAAGTCGATCACGGAGTCGCCCACCGCGGTGGAGAACGCCTACGAACTGCTCGACAAGGCCGGTGAGTTCTACCTGGACAAGTCCGAGCACCGGTTCTACTACATCCCCCGCTCCGGGGAGGACCTGACCACGGCGGACATCGAGGCCCCGTCGCTGGACACCCTGATGGCGAGTTCGGGCAAGGCGTCCGACATGCCGAGCCGTATCGGCTTCCAGGGCATCCAGTTCAGCTACGCCAACTACACGGTCCCCAACACCGGCACGGGCTTCTCCGAGATCCAGGCCACCTACCAGGTCACCGGGACGAACGGTTACGCCACCCAGGGGCTGTGCGACTTCGTGGCGGACGGTACCTGCCCGTACGGCAGCTGGACCAAGATGCCCGCGGCGGTGCGCTTCACCTACGACCGGAACATCCACTTCGATCACGACTACTTCGTCCATCTCGGCGCGGCCGGGCTGGACCTGGGCAACGGCTCGCAGAACGCCACGGTCACCGCGTGCGTGTTCACCGACATCTCCGGCAACGGCCTCGACCTCGGCGGCGTCGACATTCCCCAGCCCACCGCCACGGCGCAGCGCACCAGCGGCATCACCGTGAAGGACAGCCACTTCTACGACATCGCCGCCGAATACCACGGCGGGGTCGCGATCGACGCCGGGTACATCGAGACGTCGGCCATCACCCACAACCAGATCGACCACGTGCCCTACACGGCGATCTCCATCGGCTGGGGCGGCTGGCCCGACAAGGTGAAGCTCCCCGCGCAGCCGAACTACTCCAACAACAACACCATCTCGAACAACCTGATCTACCAGCACATGTCACTGCTCGACGACGGCGGCGCCGTCTACACCAACGGCATCACCGGCACATCGATGGCGACCGGCGAGCACGTCACCGGAAACGTCGTCCACGACCAGCTCAACACCTCGGGCGGCCACGTCCTGTACACCGACAACGGCGCCACCTACGTGTCCATCCTCGACAACGCGGTGTGGAACGTGAACGTCACCCCGTGGGGCAGCAAGCACGGGAACTACACCCTGAACGACGGGACGTACGACCCGACGGACATCGAGGGCAACTACTGGCCGAACGGCCCGGCCGACTACGACTCCAAGGGCGTCCTGATCCAGAAGAACCACGACATCACCGACCCGGACCAGGTCCCGTCGTCCCTCATCGCGGCGGCCGGTATCGAGTCGTCGTACAAGGCGATCCTCGACTGGCAACCGGTCTGACATCCACGCGCCCGGCCGGGGAACGGCCCCGGCCGAGCGCGTGCCGTGTGCTGCTCAGACGGTGCCGAGGTCTCCGGCCTTGACGCTCGCCACGAACGACGAGAACGCCTCCACCGGGAAGCCCAGCACCGGACCGCCCGGGTTCTTCGAATCACGGACGGGAACCACACCGCGCGAGGCGGCAAGGTTGGCGGCGACCTCCACGCACTGGCCGCCGTTGTTGCTGTACGAGGACGTGAACCAACGCGGGGTTTCGGTCGTCACGGGGTGCCCTTTCGCAACTGACTGATCATGGCCACAGATTCCGCCTGGGAGAGCGCTTCTGCCTGTAGCTGATGGTAGGCCGTCAGTATGGGCACCACAGAGGTACTTTCACGGTCGAGATGGCCCTGTTGGGCGGACTCGGCATAGGACATGAGCGAGCGATCCGGCAGCGTCAGCATGGTGATGGGCAGATCGAACGGTCGCCGGGCTCCCATCGTGAACGGGGCCACCTGGAGCACGGTGTTCGGCAGCTCCGCGAACTCGATCAGCCGCGCCAACTGGGCGTCCATGATCGCGGGCTCACCGACAGGCCGCCGGAGGCAGCTTTCGTCCAGCACCACCAGCACCAGCGGCGGAGGCGTCCGGATCAAGGTCGCCTGCCGCTCCGCCACGAGCGCGACTCGCTCTTCTGCCTGCTCCGGCGTGATCGCGCCCCGCCGCAGAGCGCTCTGGGCCAGCACCGTCGCGTATTCCGGCGTCTGGAGCAGACCGGGCATCACGCCGACTTCGTACAGCCGGACTTCCGCCGCGTAGCCCTCGTACTCGAGGTACTCGGGGAAGCCTTCCAGCAGCACCCCGTGCCGGATCTCGCGCCACTCGCGCTCGAATATATCGCCGGTCCCCAGCGCCTGATCCGCGCGCCGCGCAAGACGCGAGGTCGGCATTTTGCGACCAGTTTCCACGGACGATATGTGCGTACTCGAATACCCCATCCGGTCGCCCAACTCGTCCTGCGTCCAGCCGCGCTCCATACGCAGCTTGCGCAGACGCGCCCCAAAGGCAGCTTGCGGAGAGCTGTCCGGGTGCAACTCCTTGACGTTCAAAGGGGTCAACACCGACCTTTCGTCCTGTCCTGACACGTTGAAGGACATTCCGACTCTAGGCCACGCTGACCCCCCTTGGTAGTGGATTCGCTACGGAGAGGAGTGGACGTGGTCGTGAAACGGCAGGAACCCCCATCAGTCCCCGCCCTCGGCACGCTCTTGGTGGACGTCTTACAGGACCGGGTCGGTGAGTTCCGGGGCGAGTGGTTCGGGCTGTGGTATCTGCGGCCCGTGACGGGCGGGACGGAGTGGACCGTCGTCCCCGGGAGCACGCGACCGGTGACACCGGAACAGCGCCTGCGCGCCGAGACCGCCCGCCGGAACGCGCGGAGCCGGGGGGAGCTGCTGTGACGGGCGAGCCCGGGGTCTACTGGTGCCAGGCGCTCGCCGTGGGGCTGGTGTACGGCACCGATCGCGAGATGCCGTACGTCCTCGGGACCTGCCGGACCGTATCCCCCGCCCGCGCCCTGCGGTGGCTGCGTGACACGGCGCTGCACATCGCGGACCGGCTCGACCCCGACCCGGCCCGCTCCGCCTGGGTGCGACGGACGATGCGAAAGGTACGTGTCCCCGTCCCCGACGGCCCCGCCGAACTCCGCGTGTGGGCCGAGGAGATCGAGGAGCCCGGCGCGCAGCGCGCCGCGCGGGCGCGGATCGAGGGCGGTGAGCCGCTGTCGGTCGTCGTCCCCGACACCGGGTGCCGGTACACGCTCTCCGTATGGCCCCTCCGGGCGCCCGCGACTCCCCCGATGGCAGCGATGGCAGCGATGGATGACAGGACGGAAAGGCCGAACAGCATGGACTGGGTGCGATGCGCGGAACGGCTCGCCGACCAGGTGACCGATCCGGACTCCCGATGGCTCGCCCCCGTGGCGCGGGTGCCCCGGCACGAGCTGGTTCCCCGGTGGTGGGACCTCGACGAGGCGGGACGGTGGGTGCTCCGTGACGGCCCGAGCAATCCTCAGGTGTGGGCGGACGCCGCGTACGAGGACCGCGCGCTGGTCACGAGGGTCGGCACGCTGCACGCGGACCATGCCGAACCCGGGGAGCGGCCGGAGGGAGAGCCCACGTCGTCCGCCACCCCGCCCGGCCTGGCCGTACGGATGCTGCGACACGGCCGGCTCGGCGACGGGCTGTCCCTGCTGGACCTGGGTACCGGGGCGGGCGGGCTCACCGCGTATGCCTGTCTGCGGCTCGGGGACCGGCGGGTGACGAGCCTGGACGTGGACCCGTACGTCGTCAGCGCGGCGGGCGAGCGGCTCGCGGCCATGGGTCACCACCCGACGATGATCGTGGCGGACGCCGCCGAGGCGGTGCCCGGCTCGTACGACCGCATCGTCTCCACGGTCGCGCTCACCCCCGGTCCGGGGCTCCGGGCCGTGGTCGGCGCGCTCGCTCCGGGCGGGCGGATCGCGGCGCCCCTCGCCCGTACGTCCCTGATCGTCACCGGGTGGAAGCACCGCGACGGAGACGTGGTGGGGCACGTGGAACGGGACATGGCGGGCTTCATGCCCACCCGGTCAGGCATCCACCACCCGCCCGCCCACGCCGAGCTGTTCGCCCTCGCCCGCGAGACGGACGGCGAGGTGATCGGCACCGGGCGCTATCCGGTGGTGGATGTCGCGAGCGCCCGGGAGGTGCGGTCCCTGCTGGAGGTGACCACACCCGGCGTCGAACTCGACTATGCGACGGACGGGCGGACGAGAACGGCGTACCTGGTGCACCCCGACGGGTCCTGGGCCCGCGCCTCCGCCGAGGACAGCGAACCCCCGACCGTCCACCAGAGTGGCCCGCGCCGCCTCTGGGACGCCCTGGAACGCGTGCGGAACCGGCTCAACGCCGAGGGTGGGCTGCCGCTGCTCGGCGCACGCGTCCGCATCACACCCGACGGGGTGTGCCACCTGTCGCGGGGCCGGTGGCGTGCGTCAATGGGCGCGTGACAGGACCACGGGGTTTCAGCAGTGCGGGACCGCGCCGCCCGACTGGAGGTTCTGCAGGGCCTTCACGGCGCCGTCGAGGGTCGTGACGGGGACCAGCCGCAGCCCCTTCGGCTGCTCGGCCTCGGCGTCCCCGCACTCGGCCTTGGGGACCAGGAAGACCGTCGCGCCGTCCCGCTTGGCGGCCTGGGTCTTGAGCGGGACGCCGCCCACCGCGCCCACCTTGCCCCGGGCGTCGATCGTGCCGGTGCCCGCGATGGTGCGGCCGCCGGTGAGGTCGCCGCCGCGGCCGTCGCCGTCCAGCTTGTTGACGATGCCGAGGGAGAACAGCAGTCCGGCGCTGGGCCCGCCCACGTCCGCGAGGCGCAGCGTCACCTTGATGTCGCGGGGCGACTTGTGGAGGTAGCCGAGGGCGGCGCTGGTGGCCGTGTTCTGGGACTTCCGCATCTCGTCGGCGTTGTGCCGCTCGATCTCCTTGGTCGTGTCGCCCACGTACACCGCCTCGCGCGGCAGCACGGCGCGGTCGGTGCGGAACCAGCCGCTGACCACGTCGCCCAGCCGGACGGTGGCCTCCGGTCCGGTCGCCGCGATCGTCGTCATCCGCAGCTGGCCCTTGGTCTTACGGGTGTCGCTCCCCGAGATGGTGATCACCTGCTTGCCGCCGTTCGCGCCGAGGACGTTCACCGTCGAGCCCGGCTGGGCCACGGTGAACGGCAGGGGCGCGAGCGCGGCGACCGCGAACAGGACGATGACGAGCGCGGCGCACACGGCGATGATCCGGGCGCGGGGGGAGAGAGCGCGGGGGGAGACGGCAGGCATAGGACTGAATTTAGTTGACCGGCGGGACGGATGACGCGCCGCCCTGGTCAGCCGGGGTCGGTGGCTACCGCAGGGCGTCCGCGACCTCCCGTGCCGCGTCCACCACCCGCGGGCCGACCCGCTCCGGCACCGCGTCGCACAGCATCACCACGCCGACGCTGCCCTCGATCCCGGTCACCCCGACCAGCGGGGCGGCCGCGCCGCTCGCGCCCGCCTCCAGCTCTCCGTGGGTGAGCGCGTACCCGGGGTCGTCGGGGCGGCCCGCGCGGGCGGCGAGGATCGCGCGCCCGGCGGCGCCCCGGTCCAGCGGGTGCCGGAAACCGGGCCGGTAGGCGACGTGGTAGTCGGTCCAGGTCGGCTCGACGACGGCGACGGCGAGCGCCTCGGTGCCGTCGACCAGGGTGAGATGGGCGGTGGCGCCGATGTCCTCGGCCAGGGACCGCAGCGCGGGCAGCGCCGCCTCCCGCACCAGCGGATGCACCTGGCGGCCGAGCTGCAGCACCCCGAGCCCGACCCGCGCCCGCCCGCCGATGTCCCGGCGGACCAGGGAGTGCTGTTCGAGGGTGGCCAGCAGCCGGTAGACGACGGTGCGGTTGACGCCGAGCTTGGTGGACAGCTCGGTCACGGTCAGCCCGTGGTCGGTGTCGGCGAGCAGCTTCAGGACACGCAGTCCCCGGTCGAGGGTCTGTGAGGTCTCCGCGGTCACGACGCCCCCTCCTCGGTGATGAGTGGCGGCTCCCCGCGAAGGTGCTCCGCCGGTCGCGGTGGTACGCACCGGCTGCACTCCGCGGCGATGCTGCCACGGGGCGTGTGCGTGCACGAACGGTAGCGAGCGGGTCCGCTCAGCGGAAGTGGTTGTCCAGAATCCGAGCAGATCCCTCGCTCACCGCACACAAACCGGCGTGCGCCGCGTCACCGGCCGGGGCGCGACGTCACCGCATCCGGGTGGCCCACTCCTGCACCTTCTTGATGCGCTCGCGGATCTGGCCCGCCGTCGCCTCCGCGCTCGGCGGCCCGCCGCAGACCCGGCGCAGCTCGGTGTGGATCACGCCATGCGGTTTGCCGCTCTGGTGGACGTACGCCCCCACCAGCGTGTTGAGCTGCTTCCGCAGCTCCAGCAGCTCCTTGTGGGTGACCACGGGACGCCGCTCGGCGGGCATCTCCAGCAGGTCCGCCTCCGCGTCCGGCTTCTTGCGGCTGTGCGCGATCTGCTTGGCCTGCCGCTTCTGGAGCAGCATCTGCACCTGGTCGGGTTCGAGGAGCCCGGGGATGCCGAGGTAGTCCTGCTCCTCCTCGCTGCCCGGGTGCGCCTGCATGCCGAACTCGGCGCCGTCGTACAGCACCCGGTCGAAGACCGCGTCCGACTCCAGCGCCTCGAAGGGCAGCGCGTCCTGCTCGCCGGTGTCCTCGTCCTGCTGCTTCTCGGCCTCTTCGAGGAGTTTCTCCTCCTCCGCGTACGGGTTCTCCTCCTCGCCTTCCTTCTTCGGCTTGTCGAGGACATGGTCGCGCTCGACCTCCATCTCGTTGGCGAAGCCGAGCAGGTTCGGGATGGTGGGCAGGAAGACGGACGCGGTCTCGCCGCGCCGCCGGGACCGTACGAAGCGGCCCACGGCCTGGGCGAAGAACAGCGGCGTGGAGATGGTCGTCGCGTACACCCCGACCGCGAGGCGCGGCACGTCCACGCCCTCCGACACCATGCGGACCGCGACCATCCAGCGGTCGTCGGACTTGCTGAAGTCCTCGATGCGCTGCGAGGCGGCGGCCTCGTCGGACAGCACCAGGGTGGCCTTGCTGCCGGTGATCTCGCGGATCAGCTTGGCGTACGCGCGCGCCGAGTCCTGGTCGGAGGCGATGACGAGGGCGCCCGCGTCCGGGATGGCCTTGCGGACCTCCGACAGCCGGTGGTCGGCGGCGCGCAGCACGTTCGGCATCCAGTCGCCGCGCGGGTCGAGCGCGGTGCGCCACGCCTGGGAGACCGCGTCCTTGGTCATCGGCTCGCCGAGCCGCGCCTCGATCTCGTCGCCCGCCTTCGTCCGCCAGCGCATGTTGCCGCTGTAGGAGAGGAAGATGACGGGCCGCACGACGCCGTCGCCCAGGGCGTTGCCGTAGCCGTAGGTGTAGTCGGCGGAGGAGCGGCGGATGCCGTCGTCGCCCTCTTCGTAGGTGACGAAGGGGATCGGGTTGGTGTCCGACCGGAAGGGCGTGCCGGTGAGCGCGAGCCGCCGGGTCGCGGGCTCGAACGCCTCCAGGCAGGCCTCGCCCCAGGAGCGGGAGTCACCGGCGTGGTGGATCTCGTCGAGGATGACGAGCGTCTTGCGCTGCTCGATCCGGTTGCGGTGCAGCATGGGCCGCACGCCGACGCCCGCGTAGGTGATGGCGATGCCGTGGTACTCCCGGCTCAGCGGGCCCGCGCTGTACTCCGGGTCCAGCTTGATGCCGATGCGGGCCGCGGCCTCCGCCCACTGCTTCTTCAGGTGCTCGGTGGGCGCGACCACGGTGATCTGCTGCACGACGTGGTGGTGCATCAGCCAGGAGGCGAGCGTCAGCGCGAACGTCGTCTTACCGGCGCCGGGGGTCGCGACCGCGAGGAAGTCCCGCGGCTGCTCCTCGATGTACTTGTCCAAAGCGCCCTGCTGCCAGGCGCGCAGCTTGCTCGCGGTACCCCAGGGCGCCCGTCCGGGGAAGGCGGGCGAGAGGTGATGGCTGGTGGAGGCGGCAGTAGTACTCACGGTCTCCGTCAGGCTGGCTCGGCGGGGTCGATCGGGAACCGCGTCAGCCTACCGGTGCCGTGCTTCATGCTCCGGGGGTACGTCCCGATCCCACCCCAGGGTGGGATCAGGCTCACATCGACTCGTGCAGCGCCTTCAGTCGCGCGGTGATGTCACCGACGTCGTCGAGTGCGCCCGAGGCCACGCCGACCACCAGCTTGTACGCCGCGTCCTGGTCGACGTCGACCATCTCGACCCCGTTGAGATCGAGGAAGACGACCGTGCACATCCACGCCATCCGCTTGTTGCCGTCCACCAGCGGGTGGTTGACGGCGAGCGACTGGAGCAGCGCGGCCGCCTTCTCGAACAGCTCCGTGTACGCCTCGATGCCGAACATCTGCGACTGAGGACGGTGCACCGCGGAACTCAGCAGCCCGAGGTCGCGTACCGCGATCTGCTGCCCCCCACAGGCGATCTCCGCCAGGTCCAGCACTTCCTGGACCGTCAGGTACTTCAACTTACTCCCCCAGCCTCCGCAGCAGGTCCGCGTGGCGTGCCGCGTACTTGGCCCCGAGCCGCTGGACGGACTCCCGGTCCGCCTCCTGCTCCAGATACCGGTCGATCGCTTGAAGCACTATGGCGTGCATGCTGCGGCCCTCCTCTTCGGCCCGCTGCTTGAGCGCCTCTTGCTGGTCGTCGCGCAGTCGGAGATTCATTGCCATACCATCACGGTACCACTTTTGGGGCCAGAGTGGTACCAGAATGTGGCCGCAGGCGGGTGGTCACCCAGGCGCCCGCCAGGGCCACGGTCGCCATCGCCGCGTACACGGCGGCGAAGGCGGCGGGGTGGGAGGAGGGGGTGGCCGGGGCGGCGGCCGTGGGGTGGGCGGGGGCGATCGCGGCGCCGCCGAAGGCGACGAAGAGGACACCGCTCAGCCCGACCAGGGTGATGTTGCCGAGCGCGTCGGAGACCTGGAGCGAGGAGGAGTTGCTGCCCGCGTCGTCGGGTCCGGACAGCTTCAGCATCAGCACGCTGGCGCTGGAGATGGTCATCCCCATCCCGTAGCCGCCGACCGTCCAGGCGACGGCGACGGTCCACACCGGTACGGAGTCGGCGAGCGCCAGCGGCACCAGGGCGATGGCCGTGGCGATCAGCAGCATGCCCAGACCCATCAGCCGCTCCCGGTACGGCTCCAGCCGGGCCCGGCTCTGGGTGTACGAGCCGAGCGCCCAGGTCAGCCCGCCGCCCGCGAGGGTGAGCCCGGCGGCGGTCGGGGACAGGCCGCGCTGGGTGACCAGCATCAGCGGGACGAAGCTCTCCGCGCCCAGGAAGGCGCCCGCGGCGACCCCGCGCAGCAGCACCACCGACGGCAGCCCGCGGGCGGCGCGGAAGGTGCCCGCGGGGAGCAGGCGCAGCACGCACGGGACGAGCAGCGCGAGCCCTGCGGCGGCCGGGAGGAGGGAGTACCAGGCCAGGTCCTGGGCCGCGTACTGGAGCAGCCCGGCGCCGCAGGCGACGGCCAGCGCGAGGAGGATCCGGCGGCCGTTCACGGCCGCGGAGCGGCCGCCGGGCGGCAGGGTGCGCAGGGCCGGGAGCATCACCGCGAGCGGCGGCAGCACCAGCACCGGGATGGACAGGAACACCCAGCGCCACCCGGCCTGTTCGGTGATCGTCCCGGCGACGAGCGGCCCGACGATGACCGGCAGCACCCACGCGGCGGAGAAGGAGGCCAGCACGGCGGGCTGCAGCCGTGGCGGATAGGCCCGGCCGACGACGACGTACAGGGCGACGATCACCAGGCCGCCGCCGATGCCCTGGACGGCGCGCCCGCCCACGAACATCCACATCCGCTGCGCCGTCCCCGCGATCAGCAGCCCCGCGCCGAACGCCACGATGCCGCTGAACAGGGGCGTGAGCGGGCCCTTGCGGTCGCACCACTCCCCCGACAGCGCCATCGCGAACAGGCTCGCGGTGAAGTAGGCGGAGAAGGCGTAGGCGTACAGCTCGACGCCGTCCAGGGCGCGGGCCGCGATCGGCATGGCGGTGGTGACCGCGCTCGCCTCGAAGGCGATGAGGGAGACGACGGTGACGATGCCGAGGGTCAGCGCGCGGTGGCGGCGGCCGAGGATGGTGTCGCCCGCGCGGTCCGGTGCGAGGCCGGTGTCCGGCTCGGCCGTGCGCGCGGGGGTGCCGAGGCCGGCGTCGGACGGGTCGAGAGCGGTCATGCCGGTCAGCGTAAGAGCCGTGGCACGGTGTGGCACCTGTCGGAAGTCGTGGTCCGCCTCGGCCATCGGACGTACGCCGTGGGTCAGGTGGTGAGCAGCACGCCCGCGTACGAGACGCCCGCGATCACCACCCAGGCGCACAGGCCCAGCGCCGCGACGCGGGCGCCGGTGCGGGTGAGGGAGGGGAGGTGGACCGCGCTGCCGAGGCCGAAGAGGGCGGCGGCGAGGAGGAGTTCCTGGCCGGTGGCGGCGGTGTCCAGCGCGGCGGCGGGCAGCAGGCCGGTGCTGCGCAGCGCGACCATGCAGAGGAACCCGGCGACGAAGAGCGGCACCAGCGGGGGCCGCCGGGCCGCCGTGGTGCGGCGGGCTCCCGCCCGGGCCCGTACGGACACGGCGAGCGCGGCGACGAGCGGGGCGAGCAGCGCCACCCGCATCAGCTTGACCAGCACCGCTTCCTTCAGCGCCGCGGGCCCCGCGGTCTGGGCCGCCGCCACGACCTGGCCCACGTCGTGGACGCTCGCGCCCACCCAGCGGCCGAACGGCGCGTCGCCGAGGCCCAGGGGGTGCTGGAGCAGGGGCAGGACGGCGATGGCGAGCGTGCCGCACAGCGTCACGAGCGCGACGGAGGTGGCCACGTCCTGTTCGTCGCTGTCGGACACCTCGCCGACCGCGCCGATCGCGGACGCGCCGCAGATGGAGTAGCCGGTGGCGATCAGCAGCGGCTGGTCGCCGCGCAGCCCCATCCGGCGCCCGAGCCACCAGGTGCCGCCGAAGGTGGCGGCGACCACGCAGAACACCATCGCGACGGTGGCCCAGCCGAGGCCGAGGACGTCGTCGAGGCTGAGTTTCAGGCCGAGCAGCACGATGCCGAGCCGCATCAGCCGCTTCCCGGCGAGGGTGAGCCCGGCCCGGCAGCGGCCCCGTACGAGCCCCCGGGTGCCGGGCAGGTGCGCGGCGCCGATGCCGAGCACGACGGCGGCGGTGAGCAGGGGCACGGCGGGCAGGGCCCGGTGCACGCCCCACGCGACCGCGACCCCGCAGGCGGCCAGCCCGAGCCCGTACGCGGCGGCGGGCAGCCGGGGCCGGGGAGGCGCCGCGGTGGACGGACCGCTCGCCCCGGTCAGGGCCCTCGCCCCGGTCACCGCCATGCCGTCACCTCGGCGGCGTCCGCGCGCCGGGACCCGGTCACAGCTCGTCCGCCACGGGGGCCTCGTACACCCGTCGTACGCTGCTGCCGAGCCGCACGATGTCCGCGCCGTAGACGTGGATCGAGATCGCCTTCGTGCCACAGGCGTTCCACACCCTGTGGATATCTCCGGGCGGCGCGAAGCCGCAGACCGCGCCCCGCGGGTTGATCACGTCCTCCACGGCGACCAGCCGGGAGGCCGCGCCGTCCGGGACGAGGCGGTAGCGGCGCTCGTGCTCCTCGCCCTCGTGGACGCCGGTGACGCACCAGGACACATGGTCGTGGACCGCGGTGCGCTGCCCGGGCAGCCACACCAGGGCGACGACGGAGAAGCTGCCGTCGGGTTCGGCGTGCAGGACGTGCTGGCGGTAGCCGTCCGGGTCGCCCTCGCGCTGGGCGGGGGTGAGCAGATCGGGCGCGCCGAGAAAGGGGGCGAGGCGTTCGCCCACCAGATAGGCGGTCACATCGGGCGGCAGGCCGCGTCCGACGGCCTCGCGGACGCCGTCGACGAAGGCGCCGAGGGGGGCCGTGACACGAGAGGACGGATACGCGGTGGTCATATGGGCAGCGTGCGGACGGACCGTCCATCACGTCCAACGACAGATTGTTGGCCGGGGGCCAACCTCCGCTTATATATCGCGCCTTGGGATCGGCCCCCGGCGGGCCGTCAGCAGCCGACCCGGTTCGCGGCCACGGTCTTCAGCTCCTCCAGCACCCGCGCCGTCGCCGGGATCTCCAGGTGCTCCCGCAGGACGTACGCGGAGACCCGGCGCCGCGACGCCGGGTCGAGGGCCCGCCCGGTGACCCGCTGGTGGCACAGGAACGACAGCACCAGGCCCGGCATCATCGCGACGCCGAGCCCGGACGCGACCATGCTCTGCACCACCAGGTTGTCGTCGGTGGTGAAGGCGATGTCGGGCGCGAAGCCCTGCTCGGCGCATTCGTGCAGGAAGTTGGCGCGGCAGCGCAGGCATCCGGCGATCCACCGCTCCCCGCTCAGCTCGGCGAGCTTGACCGCGCGCCGCCGGGCCAGCGGATGCCCGGTCGGCAGCAGGACCGTCAGCTGGTCCTCCATCAGCGGGATCTCGACGAGTTCGGGAGGCGTCTCCTCGCGCAGCCCGGGATAGGTGAAGGCCAGGGTGATGTCGCATTCGCCGCGTACGACGCGGTCGAGGGAGTCCGGCGGCTCGCCCTCCAGCAGGTCGACCCGCACCCCGGGGTGGACGGCGGCGAGGCGGGCCATGGCCTCGGGGATGAGGGTGGCGTTGGCGCTGGGGAAGGCGCACACCCGCACCCGTCCGGCGCGCAGCCGGGTGATGGCGTTCATCTGCGCCTGCGCGGCGGAGATGGAGGAGAGGATGGTGTCGGCGTGCCGGGCGAGCGTCTCCCCCGCCTCGGTGAGCCGCATGCCGCGGCCGACGCGGATGAACAGCGGGCTGCCGACGGTGCGTTCGAGGGCCTTCATCTGCTGGGTGATGGCCGGCTGGGTATAGCCCAGCTCGCGGGCGGCGGCCGAGTAGGAACCGGCGCGGACCACCTCGTGGAACGTCCTGATGTGCCGGGAATCGAACACACGGACATCATAGAGGGTATCCATAAGCGCGTTTTGGGGGAACGGAACATCTCCCCTCCCGGCGCTTTTGAGTCACCGTGCCCCTCCCGCCCCTCCCGTTGCCTCCGATCTCCGCGGCCACATCGCCGACGCCCCCGTGATCAGGCAGGCTGGCCCTATGCCGCACTACACGTCGTACGACCAAACGGAGCTGGCCTACCGCGTCCTGGAGGCCCGCGACGGGTCCGCGCGGCCCCCGCTGATCTGCCTCGCGGGCGGGCCGGGGCGGAACGCCGCGTATCTGGGGGACCTCGGCGGCCTCGACGCGCACCGCACCCTGGTCATCCCCGACAGCCGCGGCACCGGGGACTCGCCGCCCGTCGCCGATCCCAGCGGCTACGCGTTCCCGGGTCTCGCCGAGGACCTGGAGGCGCTGCGCCGCCACCTCGGGCTCACCCGCTTCGCGCTGCTGGCCCACGACGCGGCGGCGGCCACGGCGCAGGCGTACGCGGCGGCCCACCCCGAGCGCCTGACCCATCTGGTCCTGGTCTGCCCGGGCGCCCGGATGCAGGGCGAACTGCCCGAGGACGCCCGGGAGATCTTCGAGTCGCGCGCCGACGAGCCGTGGTGGCAGGACGCGTACGTGGCGATCCAGATGCTGCCGGACACCACCGACCTCGCCGAGGTACGGGAGCTGCTGCTGCGGGCCGCGCCGATGGCCTACGGCCGCTGGGACGAGCCGCAGCGGGCGCACGCGGCGAGCGAGGGCGAGCAGCTGAACCCGGTGCCGCGCGCGGGCTTCTGGCAGGGCGTGGACGAGGCGGGCCGTCTCGCGGTGCTGGCGCGGCTGCGCGAGGTGCCGTGCCCGGTGCTGGTGATCACCGGTGACCGGGACGCGGTGACCGGGGTACGGGCCGGGGAGCTGGTCGCGGAGTCGTTCCCGGCCGGCCGCGCCCGGCCGCTGCACGGCGTGGGGCACTACCCCTGGGTGGACGAACCGGAGCTGTTCGGCCCGGTGGTGGAGGACTTCCTGGAGCACCCGCACGCCCCGGGCCGCCCCTGACAGCCCGTGTGTGAACGGCGTATGTCAGTCGTATGGCAGCGGCGGCCGAACCGTTGATGCCCCCTGAACCGCTCCGTATGGTCATCAGTACGAGCACGACATTGGCCGTGTGCCCGAGTGGTTCAGGGGCTCGCCTGCAAAGCGAGTTACGTGGGTTCGAATCCCGCCACGGCCTCCATCACCTCGGTCAGGCAAAGCAACAGGGCGGCACCCGGGAAGGGGTGCCGCCCTGTTGTTCAGAGCCGCATTCAGTCGTTGCCCACTTCGAGCAGCCAGCCATCGCTCTGCTCGGTGCACATGAAGCCGTCCGTCTGACCGTTGTTCGTCAGCTCCGCGCCCTTGTCCATGCATGCCTGGTGGCTGGGGAGGCCACGGTATTCATCCGCTGCCTGCGCCGACCCCATGCTGATCGTGGCGGCCGCCGCCATACCGGCCAGGACGACAGCTGCCTTGCTGAGCTTCTTGCGCATATCCTCGCTCCTCCGAAGTGTTTCCGTGGACGATTACCACGCTGCCCGACCCCACTAATGGATCACTAAGTGATCGCTAACGTTCCGCGCAGGGCCCACGACGAGGACGGCCCGCCCGAGCGATCCCACCGGGGGCACACCATGAACTACCGGAAACCCTCTGGACACATAGGTCTTACGAGGCGCATGCTCAGACTCGCGAACGGCGTTCACACAACTGGCCGCCTGACCTTTTTCACATTCTCCCCACTGAATGGTCTCCGATTCCCCGCAGTGAGCGCGTTTTCGGCGCATAGGGTCACCGTGGTGCCTGCAGTCCCGCGATGGAGAACCCGCCGTGACTGAACAGGCACCCTTTGTTTCGACCTGCGATCCTGTGTTCCGTCTGGGGGAAATGTGCAGCCCGCCGTACCGGCCACCCGTCTGCCACTGTCGACCGGCCAGAGCGAGATCTGGTTCATTCAGCAGCTGGAGCCGCCGGAGAGCACGACGTTCAAGGTCGGCGAATACCTTGAGATCCAAGGTCCGATAGACACGGCGATATTCGAGCGGGCACTGCGTCAGGCGGTCCTGGAAGCCGAGCCGTACAACGTCCGCGTCGGCGAGGACGACGGAGTGCCCTGGCAGGTCCTCGACCCGGTGACGGACTGGGAGTTCCCCGTCCTCGACCTCGGCGGCGAGCCCGACCCGCACGCCGCCGCCGTCCGCTGGATGAAGCACGACCTGGCCACCAAGCTGGAGCTGGACGACCACCCGCTCTTCTCGTTCGCCCTGCTCAAGCTGAACGACGACTGCTTCCTGTGGTACCAGGGCAGCCACCACATCGTGTCCGACGCGGGCAGCGCCGCCCTGCTGGGCCGGCGCACCGCCGAGATCTACACCGCGCTCACCGAAGGCACCGACCCGGCCGCGGGAGAAACCGTCTTCGGGTCCCTGCGGACCCTGCTCGACCGGGACGAGGAATACCGGTCGTCGGATGATTTCGCCAAGGACCGCGCCTACTGGACGGAACACTTCGCGGATTCCCCGGAACCCGCCCGGCTTTCCGGCCGCCCCGGCGACGACCTCTCCAGCGTGCTGCGCGAGACCGCGTACCTGACCGAGGCGGAAGCGGTCGAGCTGCGCGCCGCCGCACGGAAATACGCGACCCACTGGTCGGCGATGATTATCGCGGCGACCGCCACCTATCTGCATCGATTGACCGGTAAATCCGACATCATTCTGACGCTGCCGGTCACCGCCCGGACCGATGCCACCCTGCGCGGCATTCCCGGGATGTTCGCCAATGTGGTGCCGCTGCGCATCCAGGTGCGCTCGGATATGCGGATACGGGATCTGGTGCGGAAGGTCTCCCGGGAAGTCCGGCAGGCACTGCGCCATCAGCGCTACCGCCATATCGACCTGGCCCGGGATCTCCACCTCCCGGACGGCGGAAACGGCTTCCTCGGCCCGCACGTCAATATCATGACGTACGACTACGATTTCGACTTCGCGGGACATCGCGTCGTCGGGCACAACCTGTCCAACGGAACCGTCGAAGACCTCTCGATCATGGGATACGACCGCTCCGACGGCACCGGTATCCGCATCGACCTCAACGCGAACTCCAACCTCTACACCGCCGACGGGCTCATCGCCCACCGCGAGCGGTATCTGCAACTCCTGCGCACCCTCGCCGACACCTCCGACAAGGAGCGCACCGTCGGCGGCATCGAGCTGCTGTCCGCAGAGGAGCGGCGGCGCGCGGCCGAGGAGTGGAACGACACCGCGCACGCCACCTCGGGCACCACCCTGCCCGCGCTGTTCGCGTCCCAGGCCGCCCGCACCCCGGACGCCGAGGCCGTCGTCTTCGGCGGCACCCGGCTGAGCTACGCCGAGCTGGACCGCGCCGCCGACCGGCTGGCCCACCGCCTGATCGAGCGCGGCGCGGGGCCTGAGCGCACCGTCGCCGTCGCCCTGCCCCGCTCCCCCGAGCTGGTCATCGCCCTGCTGGCGGTCCTCAAGTCGGGCGCCGCGTATCTGCCGCTGGAGCTGGACTACCCGGCCGACCGGCTGGCGTTCATGCTCGACGACGCCGCGCCCGCGCTCCTCGTCACCCGCGCCGAGGACGCCGACGAGCTGCCCGCGGCGGACGGCGTCGAGCGGCTGCTGCTGGACTCCGCGCCGGTCTCCGCGTACGGCACCACCCCGGACGACGCCGACCCGTACGCGGAGACCGGCGCGCCGCGGGTCGCGCTGGACCCCGAGCACCCCGCGTACGTCATCTACACCTCCGGCTCCACCGGCCGCCCCAAGGGCGTGCTGGTCCCCCACCGCGCCATCGTCAACTGCCTGGAGTGGATGCGGGGCAGCCACCCCCTCACCCCCGAGGACCGGCTGCTGCAGAAGACCCCGGCCGGATTCGACGCCTCGGTCGCGGAGTTCTTCTGGCCGCTGGTCAGCGGCGCCACCCTGGTGCTCGCCCAGCCCGGCGGCCACAAGGACCCCGCGTACCTCGTGCGCACCGTCCGCGAAGAGCGCATCACCACGCTCCAGTTCGTGCCCTCCATGCTCCGCGCGTTCCTCGCCGAACCGGATGTCGCCGCCCAGTGCGCCGGCAGCCTCCGCCAGGTGTTCTGCGGCGGCGAGGCGCTGCCGCGCGAGACGGCCGACCGCCTCCACAGCCTGCTGCCCGGCGTGCCCCTGCACAACGTGTACGGGCCCACCGAGGCCACCGTCGACATCAGCGCCCACACCTGCGAGCCCGGCGCGACCGGCCCGGTCCCGATCGGCGCCCCGGTGTGGAACAGCCGGCTGTACGTCCTGGACTCCGCCCTGCGGCACGTCCCCGCCGGGGCCGTCGGCGAGATCTACCTCGCCGGGCCGCAGCTCGCCCGCGGCTACCACGACCGGCCGTCGCTGACCGCCGAGCGCTTCGTCCCCGACCCGTACGGCCACCTCTTCGGCGCGCCCGGGGCCCGCATGTACCGCACCGGCGACCTGGCCCGGCGGCTGCCGGACGGCGGCGTCGCCTACCTGGGCCGCTCCGACGACCAGGTCAAGCTGCGCGGCTTCCGCATCGAGACCGGCGAGGTGGAGGCCGCGCTGCGCGCCCTGCCGGACGTCGCCGAGGCCGCGGCCGTCGTCCGCGAGGACCAGCCCGGCGACCAGCGGCTGGTGGCCTATCTGACGGCCGAGGGCGAGGCCGCGCCCTGCGTCGCCACCGCCCGCGAGACGCTGCACCGCGATCTGCCCGAGCACATGGTGCCCACCGCGTTCATGGTGCTCGGCACGCTGCCGCTCAGCCCCAACGGCAAGCTGGACCGGGCCGCACTGCCCGTGCCGTCCCACGAGGCCGCCCGCGGCGGCCGCGCGCCCCGCACCCCCCGCGAGGAGACGCTGTGCGCGCTGTTCGGCGAGGTGCTGGGCGTTCCCGACGTCACCATCGACGACGACTTCTTCCTGCTCGGCGGCCACTCCCTGCTCGCCTCCAAGCTGGCCAGCCAGGCCCGTACCGCCCTGGACACCGAGCTGTCGATGCGTGACCTCTTCGAGGCCCCCACCGTCGCCCGCCTGGTGGCCCGCCTCGACGCCGCCACCCCCGCCGGCGCGCCCGAGCCGCAGCCGCTCGACATCCTGCTGCCGCTGCGCGGCGAGGGCGGGCGCCCGCCGCTGTTCTGCGTCCACCCCGGCGGCGGCCTCGGCTGGTCCTACACAGGGCTGATGCGCCACCTCGCCCCCGACCAGCCCGTCTACGCCCTCCAGGCGCGCGGTCTGACCGAGCCCGACGTGCTGCCCGCCAGCATCCCCGAGATGGCCGCCGACTACCTGGACCAGATCCGCACCGTCCAGCCCACCGGCCCGTACCACCTGCTCGGCTGGTCCTTCGGCGGGCTCATCGCGCACGCCATGGCCACCCGGCTGCAGAGCGAGGGCGAGGAGGTCGCCGCCCTCACCGTCATCGACGCCTACCCCGACAACGACCTGGCCCTGCCGGACCTCCCCGAGCTGAGCAAGCGCCAGTGGCTCGGCGTCCTCCTCGACGACATCGGCGGCGGCGACATCTTCGCCCCCGGCTGGCTCGCCGCCCACCCCGACGGCGTCGACGACGGCGACCGGCTGGCCGCCGACCTCAGCCGCGAAACCGGCCTGCCGGAACGGCTCCTGGAGGGCGAGCACAGCTTCCCGCTGCTCGACATCTTCCTCAACGACCAGGAGCTGATGCGCAAGTTCGCCCCCGGCCGCTTCGAGGGCGACATGCTCCTCTTCACCGCCGACGAGGAGATACCCGGCTACCAGCGCGACGCCGCCCACGTCCCGCAGGCCTGGCAGCCGTACGTCTCCGGCGCCCTCAAGATCCACGGCATCCCGGCCCACCACTACCACCTGCTGCGCGAGGAAGCCCTGGCCCTGATAGGCCCGGCGGTGGCCCAGGCCCTGGACACCCGCTGACCCCGGCGGCGGGGCACCCCCGACCGGCGCCCCGCCGCGGGCCCGCCGCCCGGCGTTCGGCGGACACCGAACCGATCACCGTCTAGCGTCGGGCCCATGAATCTTCCCTCATCCGGAGAACGAGGAGTGACCGCGTGACGCCGTGGGAAATGGTGGCCGTCTTCGCGGCGGGTGTGGGCGCGGGCGGGATCAACTCCGTCGTCGGGTCCGGGACGCTGATCACGTTCCCCGTGCTCCTCGCCACCGGCCTGCCGCCCGTCACCGCCACGGTGTCCAACGCGCTCGGCCTCATCCCCGGCTCCATCAGCGGCGCCATCGGCTACCGCAAGGAGCTGCGGGGGCAGGGCAAGCGGGTGCTGAAGCTGAGCGCCGGGGCCCTGGTCGGGGGGCTCGGGGGCGCCGCGCTGCTGCTGACGCTGCCCAGCACGGCGTTCGAGCGGATCGTGCCGACGCTGGTGGGCCTGGCGCTCGTCCTGGTCGTGCTCCAGCCGCTGATCTCCAAGAGGACGCGCGCCCGCCGCGAGGCGAGGGCGGAGGGCTCCGCCCGGCGGGACGTCGGTCCGCTGCTGCTGATCGGGCTGACGCTCGCCAGCGTCTACGGCGGCTACTTCGCCGCCGCGCAAGGCATCATCTACATGTCCCTGATGGGCATGCTGCTCGACGAGCCGATGCAGCGCCTCAACGGCATCAAGAACGTCCTCGCCGCCGTCGTGAACTCCGTCGCCGCGCTGTTCTTCCTCTTCGCGGCCCACTTCGACTGGACGGCCGTCGTCCTCATCGCGGCCGGCTCCGCCCTCGGCGGCATGACGGGCGCCGCGGTGGGCCGCCGCTTCAGTCCGACCGCGCTGCGGGCGCTGATCGTGACGGTCGGGACGGCGGCGATCGTGCAGCTGGTGCTGCGGTGACTCACCGCAGGGTGATGGTGTTGCCCGTGACGAGACCGGCCGCCTCGGACGTGAGGAAGACGATGGTCTCCGCGACCTCGGCCGGTTCCGCGACATGGAAGTGGGTGCCGCTCGACGCGACGAACTCCCGCACCTCGTCCGTCACCCAGCCGGTGTCGGTCACCGGCGGATGCACCACGTTGGCCGTGATGCCGAGGTCGGCCAGCTCCACGGCGGCGGACAAGGTGTAGTTGGTCTGGGCCGCCTTCGCGGCGCCGTAGGAGACCTCCCCGGGGAAGCCGAGGTCCCCGCCCGACGTCAGCCCGACGATCCGCCCCCACCCGGCGCCCCGCGCCCGGTGGCGCCGGGCCAGCTCGCCGATCAGCAGCGCCGGGGCCATCGCGTCCACGGCGAACTGCCGCGACCAGGTCTCCGCGGTGACGGGCTGGAGCGGCCGTCCGAACCGGTCGGCCGGGTCCGGGGTGAAGGTGTCCTGCACCCATCCCGAGGCGTTGTTGATCAGGATGTCGACCGGGCCCAGGTGTTCCTCGGCCCGGTCGAAGAGGGCTCCGGGGGCGGCGGGGTCGCTGAGGTCCGCCTCGAAGGCGGCGGCCCGTCCGCCCGCTCGGCGGATCTCCTCCGCCACCTCCTCGCCGCCCGGCCCGAGGTGGGCGCAGAGCACCGCGACGCCGCGAGCGGCCAGCGCTCCGGCGGTCGCGGCCCCGATCCCGTGGTTCGCTCCGGTCACGATGGCGACATGGTCCGTCCGCGATGTCTCCCGCATGCGGACAGGACTAGCAAACGCACGCGGCCCGGCGAAACCGATTATTCAAGCACGCCAGCGAGGTGTTAGTGGTGGGTTAGCCGATCAACAGCGGTGGCGGACAGGGTTGTTCCAGACGCGGAACGCGCCGCCGAGCGCGCACCGCGTCCCCCGACGCAACTCGACCATCCCTGGGGATCCCATGCCGCGCACCGCTCTTCGCCGCACCCGCACCGTCGCCGTCGCCTCGCTGGTCGCCGCCGCCGCGCTCTCGCTCACCGCCTGCCAGGGCGACGGGACCGGGGCCAGGGCAAGCTCGCCGTCGACCGACGGATCGGGCGGCTCCGGTGGGGACATCGGCAGCAAGGCGGGCGGCTCCGGCGGCTCCACGGCGGCGAGGGCCTGCTCCGGCGACCGGTTGAAGGCCGCCTGGTCGAACTTCGAGGGCGGCCCGGACATGGAGTACGACGGGCAGCAGACGGCCCGCGTGGTGCTGCGGAACACCGGCTCGGCCGACTGCGTCATGGCCGGTTTCCCCGGCGTCCAGCTCCGGGCCGCCACCGGCGAGACGTGGGACCTGCGGCGCACCGACGACACGCCGCGGACCGTCCGGCTCGACGCCGGCGGCCGGGCCACCTTCGACATCACCTTCCTGGCGTCGACCCGCGACGACGACAGGAAGTTCAAGCCGGCCCAGGTGCTCGTCACCCCGCCGAACGAGCGGCGGAGCATCCCGCTGGACTGGCCCTACGGCGGCGAGCTGCTGGACCAGGCGGCCGCCACCCGCCCGGGGACCTTCGTCGGCCCGGTCAGCTCGCCGGAGTAGGCCCGCCCCGGGGCCCCTACGTCCGGTTGACCACCGCCGCCTGGGGGCGGATCGGGAGGCGGTTGACCGGGCGGCCGGTGGCGGCGCGGACGGCCGCCGCGACCGCCGCCGGGGAGGTCACGACCGGGACCGCGCTGGCCGGCTTCGCGCCGAAGGGGGCCACCACGTCGCGCTCCTCGACCAGTTTGACGATGTGGATGTCGGGGACGTCCACGGCGGTCGGCAGCGCGTAGCCGGTGAGGTCGGGGTGACGGATGACGCCGCGCGAGGTGCGCAGGTTCTCGGTGAGCGCCGCGCCGATGCCCTGGGCGACGCCGGACTCGATACGGGTCCGCAGCTGGCGCGGGTTGAGCACCCGGCCCACGTCCTGGGCGACGGTCATCTCCACGACCCGGACCGCGCCGATCTCGATGTCGACGTCCACCACGGCCCGGACCGCGCAGAAGGCGAGGCCGACGAAGGCGTCGCCCTGGCCGGTCTCGTCGAGCGGTTCGGTGGGGTGGGGGCGGCATTGGGCGGTGGCCCACAGCTCCTTGCCCTCGAGGGCTTCCTCGACGGTGGTGCTGAGGACGCCGTCGTACGAGGTGATCTTGCCGTCGGCGATGGTCAGCAGCTCGGTGGACATGCCGAACTTGTGCGCCAGCGGCTGGAGCAGCTGGGTGCGGACCATCTTGGCGGCGCGCTCGACCGCGCCGCCCGAGACCCAGGTGTGGCGGCCGCGCGAGGCGGGACCGGCCGGGGGCTGGTCGGTGTCGACGGGCGCGACGTGGACCTCCTCGATGCCGAGGACGTCCTGCACGATCTGGCGGGCCAGGGTGGTGAAGCCCTGACCGGTCTCGACGGCCGCGCAGATGACGGTGGCGACCGGGCCGGTGACCTTGACGGTGGCGGTGGACACCTCGTCGGCGCCCTCCGCGCCCAGCATGTGCACCATGCCCAGCGCGTAGCCGACGCCGCGCCGCACGGCGGCCGGGTCGCCGGCGCCCTCGGGGCCGCCGGGCAGCAGCCAGTCCTCCTCGGGGTCGTCGGCGGGGAGGGCGGGCAGCGGCGCGTCGTTGACGGCCTGCAGCAGCTCGGCGACCGGCGCCGGGCAGGTGACGGTCTGTCCGGTGGGCAGCAGATCGCCGGTGGCCATGGCGTTGCGCATCCGGATCTCGACCGGGTCGAGGCCGAGCTTGGCCGCCAGCTTGTCCATCTGGCCCTCGTACGCGGCGCACACCTGCATCGCGCCCTCGCCGCGCACATGGCCCGACGGCGGGTTGTTGGTGCGGACCGCCCAGCCCTCGATGAAGGCGTGCGGGACGACGTACGGGCCGCAGGCGAACGACACGGCGGCGGCCAGCGTGTCGTGCGAGGAGTCCGCGTAGGCGCCCGCGTCCAGCAGGATCTGCGCCTCGATCTTCACCAGCTTGCCCTGCGCGTCCGCGTGGTGGCGGTAGCGCAGCAGGGTCGGGTGGCGGTGGGCGTGGCCGAGGAAGGACTCCTCGCGGGTGGCGGCGAGCTTGACCGGGTGGCCGGTGCGCAGCGCGAGCAGCCCGAGCGGCAGCTGCATGCCGGGGTCCTCGCGCTCGCCCATGGCGCCGGGGACGCCGGTGACGACGACCTTGACGCGCTCCGGCTCCAGACCGAAGCAGGCGGCGGCCAGATCGCGGTCGGCGTGCGGGTCGGTGGAGGCCGTGTAGATCTCCACGCCGCCGTCCGGGCGCGGTACGGCGAGGCCCGCCTCGGCGCCGATGGGCGCCGGGTCCTGGCGGCCGATCCGGTACAGGCCCTCGACGATGACCTCGCCGATGACCTCCGGGTCGCCGAAGGACAGCGGGATGTGGCGGACCAGATTGCCGTCGGGGTGCAGCGGTTCGGCGGCGAACGCCTGCTCGGGGTCGGTGACCGGCTCCAGCACCTCGTACTCGACGGCGATGGCGGCCGCGGCCAGCCGGGCGGTGTCGGGGTGGTCGGCGGCGACCGCGGCGATGGGCTCGCCGTGGTGGCGCACCAGGTCCTTGGCGAACACCGGCCGGTCGGCGACCCGGCGGCCGTGCGAGGCGTCACCGGGCACGTCGGCGTGGGTCACCACGGCGTGCACCCCGGGCATCCCGGCGGCCGGGGAGGTGTCGATGGAGACGATGCGGGCGTGCGGATGCGGTGAGCGCAGCACGGCGGCCCACAGCAGCCCCTCGGCCCACAGGTCGGCCGCGTACGGGAAGGTGCCGGACGCCTTGGCCGTCACGTCGGCGGGCTGGAGCGACACACCGAGCCCCATGTGGGGCGGTGGCGGGACGGGCGTTCCGGCGGAGGGGGTTGCGGTGACGGCTCCCGCGCCGTCCGCGATTCCGGTCATGCCGATGCCCTTCCCATACCGCTGCCGTTGCCGCCGTCGCCCCGGTTCCCGGTGCCGGGCGGGCCCGCCTGGCGCGGGATGCGGGCCGGGTCGTGTGCCGCCGCCTCGTCCTCCGCGGCCTCCGCGGCCCGCGCCGCCTCCTCGGCCGCCTCGCGGGACGCCACGACCTCGCGCACGGCGTCGACCACCCCGCGGTAGCCGGAGCAGCGGCACAGGTTGCCGCAGAGCGCCTGGCGGGTCTCCTGGTCGGTGGGGGCGTGGTTGCCCTCCAGGAGGTCGTGCACGGTCATGGCGAGCCCGGGCACGCAGAAGCCGCACTGGACGGCGCCGCACTCGGCCAGCGCGCGCTGGACGTCGGAGGGCTGGCCGTCCTGGCCGAGGCCCTCGACCGTACGGACCTCCGAGCCCGCGGCGGTCGCGGCGGGCACCAGGCAGGAGGCGACGAGCCGCCCGTCGACCTGGACCGAGCAGGCGCCGCACTCGCCCTGCGAGCAGCCGTCCTTGGCGCCCGCGAGGCCGAGCCGCTCGCGCAGCACGTACAGCAGCGACTCGCCGATCCAGGAGTCGGTGACGGGCCGGTCGGCGCCGTTGACGTGCAGCACGTACGACGCCTGGGGGTGCTCGCTGTGGGCCGGGTCCAGCGGGTCCGGGGCGGCTGCCTGGTCCGTGTCCTCGGCGGGGGCGGGAAGGGGCTCGGCGGGGGCGTCGGCGGCCTCGGGGGCGTCCGCCGGGGCCTCGGCCGGGGCGGACCGCTCCGGGGCGTCCGTGAACGCCTCCTCGGCCGTGGCCGGTTCGGCCTCGGGCATGGGCTCGGTCATGGGCGTCATGGGCTCTGCCATGGGACCGGCCGGAGCCTCGACCGGAGCCTCGGCCATGGACCCGGCCTCGGGCCCGTCGGGGGCCGGGCTGCCGTGCGGCGGGGTGTGCGCGCCGGTGCCGTCGGTGAACTCGCCGTGCCAGGCGGCCTCTTCGGGCAGGACGCCGTTCGCCGCGGGGCCCGCGTGCCGGTCGTCGTCCCGCTCCGGCTCCCGTTCCCGTACGAACGCGCCGGAGTCCCCGGCCGCCGCACCGTGCCAGCCGTGGCCGTCCGTGCCGTGCGGCGGAGTGCCGTGCGGCGGAGTGCCCTGGGCCGGGATGCCGTTCGCCGGGGTGCCGTGGGCGGGCGTGCCCTGGGGCGGGGTGCCGTGGGGCGGGGTCGCCGGGCCGGAGTGCTCGCGCGCCGTGTCGTCGTCGGGCATGCGCAGCGGGCGGCGCGCCGGAGCGCCCTGCCGGGCGGCCGGGCCGGGGTGGCCCTCGACCGCGTACTCCCCGGAGTCCTCCACGCCCTCGTCGGCCGCCGGGACCGACCACTGGCCGCTGTGTCCCGTCTGGTCGGCATGTCCCTGGTCGACGTGCGGCTGCTGGTACGGGGCGGCCTGCTGCTGCCGCGCGTTACGGCCGAACGGCAGCCGCAGCTGGGCGGTCTCCTGCGGATCGCCGAGGTCACCGGGATCGCCGGGGAGGACCGGACCGGCCGGGCCGCCGTGACCCGCCTGGGCTCCGTACGGCGGGGCCGCCGGGCCGGGGTGGTCGTCGACCCGGTATTCGCCGGTCTCCTCCACGCCCTCGTCGCCCGCGACCGGGATCGTCCACTGGCCGGCCTGCACCGGGGTGCCCTCGCCGTGGGACGCGCCCTCGGGCAGCGGCCAGTCGTCGACCGGCTCCTCGGTGCGCACCGGCCAGTGACCGGTGTGCGGCACGTGTCCGGTGTGGCCCGAGGGGTCCTCGGCGGGCGCCGGCCACTGGGGGGTGCCGTGCGGTTCCTGGTGGCCGCCGTACCCGTAGCCGCCCGAACCGCCGGTGTCCGTGTGCGGCATGGTCCAGTGCCCGGTCCCGGAGTGACCGGAGTGACCGGAGTGGTCGTGCCCGGGCGTGTCGTACGGGCCGCCGTGCCCCGCGGGCTGCCACTGGCCGCCCTGCGACGGCGCGCCGCCCTGCGCGGGCACGCCGGGCACCGGCGGCGGGGTGTAGCCGGTGCCGGGTGCGGCGAGCGGGTCCCAGCCGGAGTCCGGGTCGCCCGGCTCCGGGAACTGGAAGTCGGGCGGAAGCTGGACGAAAGCCGTCGACTCCGCGTCGTACTCCGGGCCGTGCGGCATCGGCTGCCACCCGCTCCCCGGGTCCGGCCGGTGCGGCTGCTGTTCGTCACTCACGCGAGTGCCCTCCCCAATGCTCGGCGGGCCAGGGCTGCCACCGTACGCCTCAGATGGATCGCCGCGGGCGGCAGGGGGACCGGTTCGGAACCGTCCTCCGGTGGCGGCTGGTCGGGGATGCACGCGGCGGCCACGTATTCGCCGAATGCCGTGGTGACCTGCGGATCGAGATGGCCGCGGTCGCCGTCCCAGTCGATGAGCGAGGCGACCCAGCGCTCGGCCTCCAGCGGCCGCAGCGGCATCGGCGCGACCGCCCCCACCGCGCAGCGCACCCCCCGGCGCGCCGGGTCGAGGACGACGGCGACGGACGCGGTGGCCCGGCCGGGGCCGGTGCGCCCGGTGGCCTTGAGGAAGGCCTGCGGAGCGTGCAGCAGCGGAACCCGGACGAATCCGACGAGTTCACCGGGGCTCAGCATCTCGACCCCGGCGAGCAGATGACTGACCGGGATCTCGCGGCGCGCGCCCTCGGGTCCGGCGATGACGAGGGTGGCCTCCAGGGCGGCGAGCACCGGCAGCGCGTCGCCGGTGGGGGCGGCGCTGACGATGTTGCCGCCGAGCGTTCCGGCGTTGCGGATCTGCGGGGGGCCCGCGGCGCGCGCGGCCGCGGCCAGGGCCGGGATGAGGGCCGCGAAGTCGGGGCGGCCCATCCGGGCGTGGGTGAGTCCGGCGCCGAGCAGGGCGTGTCCGTCCAGGTAGCGCCAGCCGCGGATTTCGCTGATCCGGCCGAGCCCGACGAGCGCGGCGGGCCGCAGCAGGCCGGAGTTGACCGCGGCCATCAGATCGGTGCCGCCGGCGACGGGCACGGCGGCGGGCATGGCGGCCAGCGCCGCCACGGCCTCATCGAGCGAGCCCGGCAACGTCACCGTGTGCGCCGCCTGCGGTGCGTGCGTGGTCAACCCAGCTGCCCCTTCCCCGGTGTCCCGGCTGTTGCGCCGTACGGTACGTGCTCACAGCCCGGACGTGGCAACTCTGGCACATCTCGCACGCCTGCCGTCGCGAGGGTCCAGGAAGCATGGTTCCGTCCGTGACCTGGGGGATGGTACGGGTTTCGGGTGACGTCTCCGTCGAGTGTGGATTGCCACGTTTCAGGGACCCTTGTGCGAACTTGCGTAACGGCCGGACGTCCACCGTCCCAGGGGCGGGGCGCGGGGGCGAGCGCCTTGCGCCGGGCTCACACGATCGGGGGCGATCCCTCGATCGGACGTCCGAGCAGGCCGGGGCGGCGCTGCCAGGGGCGCGGACCGGAGGGCGGGCGGTAGCTCACGCCCAGCGCGTCCAGACGGGCGTAGTGTGCTTCCATGCGCCCCTCGAATTCCGCGAAGTCCCGCTCAGGGGGCGGCGGAAGGGCGGACCATACGACTTCGGCGAAGGCGGCGAGGCGGGGGAAGGTCTGGTAGTCGATCCGTCGCCGGTCCTCCATCACCTCGGTCCAGACGTTGGCCTGCGCGCCCAGCACGCGTTCGGCCTCGGCCTGGTCGAGCTGCGGGGGAACCGGCTCGAAGCGGTAGACGTCCTCCAGGGTGCGGACGTAGCCGATGGGGACCGGCTCGTCCTCGCCCGGGGCCTGCCGGTGGTCGAAGTAGACCTGTTGTTCGGGGCACATGACGACGTCGTGGCCGGCCCGGGCCGCGGTGATGCCGCCCGCGTAGCCGCGCCAGGAGGAGACGGCGGCGCCGTCGGGCAGCGGGGCGTCGGGCGCGCCGCCCTCCAGGATCTCGTCCCAGCCGATCAGCCGCCTGCCGCGGGCGCCGAGCCAGTGGCCGAAGTGGCGGATGAACCAGCTCTGCAGCTCGTCCTCGTCAGCCAGCCCCAGCTCGCGCATGCGTTCCTGGGCGGCCGGGGAGGCCTTCCACTGCTCCTTGGGGCATTCGTCGCCGCCGAGGTGGACGAACGGGCCGGGGAACAACTCCAGCACTTCTTCCAGGACGTTCTCGAAGAAGCGGAGCGTGCTGTCGGTGGGGGAGAGTACGTTCGGATTGATGCCCCAGGTGGTCCAGACTCCGAGGGAGGCGGTGTCGATGACGTCCGTGTTGCCCAGTTCCGGGTAGGCGGCGATGGCGGCCTGGCTGTGCCCGGGGATGTCGATCTCCGGGACGATGGTGATGTGGCGTTCGGCGGCGTAGGCGACGATCTCGCGGATGTCGTCCTGGGTGTAGTAGCCGCCGTGGGGGCGCTCGTCCCACAGCGGGGATGCGCGGTGGCCGAGCTTGGTGCGCGTCCGCCAGGCGCCGGTCGCGGTCAGTTCCGGGTAGCGGCGGATCTCCAGCCGCCAGCCCTGGTCGTCGGTCAGGTGGAGATGGAGCACATTGAGCTTGTGGGCGGCCAGCAGGTCGACGTAGGCGAGGACGCCGTCCTTGGGCAGGAAGTGGCGGGCCACGTCCAGCATCATTCCGCGCCAGGCGAAACGCGGCGCGTCCTCGACGTCGAGCGCGGGCAGGGACCATTCCCGCCGGTCCGGGTCGATCGGCGCGCGCCGGAAGGCGTCCGGGCCGAGCAGCTGGCGCAGCGTCTGGGCGCCCCAGAACAGGCCGGGCTCGCCGCCGCCCCGGAGGACCACCGCGCGTCCGTCGATGACGAGGCGGTAGCCCTCGGGGCCGAGCCGCGCCCCGAGGGCGGGGTCGATCTCCAGCGCGATGGGGTCGCCGTCGCCGGTGTGGGGCGCCAGCGGCAGCCCGGTGGCGGCCCCGACGGCGGCGCGCAGCCAGCGGGCCACGCGCTCGGTGCCGGGCCGGGCGTCGAGCCGGGTGTGCTCGTCCAGTACGTGGCCCCGGCCGCCGCCGGGGGTGGGGGCGGCCCGCAGCGGGGCGGGCAGGAGGCCGGGCTGCCGGTTCATCACGTCAGTCCTTTACCGCTCCGCCGAGGCCGGAGACCAGGCGGCGCTGTACGAGTACGAAGAAGATCAGCACGGGGATGGTCATGATGGTGGACGCCGCCATGATGCCGCCCCAGTCGTTGCCCTCGTCCTTGAAGAAGACCAGGAGCGCCATCGGGAGGGTGGAGTTCTCGGTCGCGCTGATGATGAACGACTTGGCGAACAGGAAGTCGTTCCAGGCGGAGATGAAGGAGAAGACGCTGGTGGCCACGAGCCCGGGGAGGACCAGCGGGAACAGGATCTGCCACAGGAAGCGGGAGCGGCTGGCGCCGTCCAGATAGGCCGCCTCCTCCAGCGATTCGGGGACGGCCTTCACGAAGCCGCGCAGCATCCAGATGGCGAACGGCAGCGAGAAGGCGATGTGCGGCAGGATCAGCGAGCCCAGCGTGTTGAGCCCGACCCCGGGCACGGCGTCGCCCAGATCCCGCATCAGGAAGAACATCGGGATGGTCAGCGCCTCGATGGGCACCATCTGGGCGACCAGGAACATCACCAGCAGTGTGGTGCGGAACCTGAAGCGGAAGCGAGTGACGGCGGTCGCGGCGAGGAAGGCGATGAGGCCCGAGGCGACCACCACCGCCCCGGCGACCAGCAGGCTGTTGAGGAAGTAGCGGCCGAAGTCGTGCTGTTCGAAGACGCGCCGGAAGGAGTCCAGCGAGGGGGCGGAGGTCCACGGCCGGGGGTGGGCGGAGCGGATCTCCCCGGCCGGTTTGAACGCCGAGAGCACCATCCAGTAGAGCGGGAAGGCGACGACGACGGCGACGGCCAGGGCGGTGACCTCGGCCGCGAGCCGCCAGGGGCGGCGGATGAGCGGTGCGCGGCGCGGCACGGCGGCGCTGGTGGCGGCCCTGGGGTGGGTCACAGTTCTTCTCCCTGCCGTCGCAGCAGCCGCAGATAGACCAGGGTGACGGCGAGCAGGATGAGCAGCATCACCACGCCGATCGCCGAGCCCAGCCCGTATTCGGAGGAGGCGAACGCCTCCTGGTAGGCGTAGACGTTGAGCACCATGTTCTGGCCCGCGGTGCCGCCGCCGTTCGTCATGACGTAGATCTGGGTGAAGACCTTGAAGTCCCAGATGATGGACTGGATCGTCACCACGACGAGGATCGGCCGCAGCATCGGGGCCATGATCCCGCGCCAGATCCGCCAGGCGGAGGCGCCGTCGAGGGCGGCGGCCTCCAGCACCTCCCCCGGGATGGCCTTGATGCCCGCGTACACGGTGACCATCACGAACGGGAACGAACACCACACGATCTCGAACAGCACCAGGGCGAAAGCGCTGTAGCGCTCGTACGTCCAGGAGTAGTCGTGGAAGCCGGAGAGCCCGAACCACGTCAGGACCCGGTCGACGGGGCCGTAGTCGGGGTCGAACAGGAACAGCCAGACCGTGGAGCCGGTGACCGCCGGGGTGGCCCAGGCGCCGAGCGCGGCCAGCATCAGTGCCAGCCGCGGGATCGCCCGGACCCGGGTGAGCAGCACCGCGAGCGCGCAGCCCACCGCGAGGGTGGAGACGACGCACACGGCGGCGAAGACGACGGTGGCGAGGGTGACGCTCCAGAACTCGCCGTCGCGGAACAGCTCCGCGTAGTTGGCGAAGCCCTGGAAGCTGGTCGGCTGTCCCCCGCTCACCTGGGCCTGGGTGTACTCCAGGAACGAGATGAGCCCGAGCTGGTAGATGGGATAGATCAGCAGCCCGCCGAGGACGACGAGGGCCGGGGCGAGGTAGAGCCAGGGCGTCCGGCTCCCCCGCCCGGCCCGCCGCCGGGCACCGCGCGCGGTGCGCCGGGGCGGCTGTTTCCGGGCCGGTTCCGGCCCGGCGTGCTGGGTGATGGTCCCCGAGGTCACTTGCCGAATGCCTCGTCCATCTTCTTCGCCGCCTCGGCGGACGCGGCGTCGACGCTCTTACGGCCGCTGATGATCTGCTGGAACATGGTGGGCAGCACGAGCTGGGAGTCGATGGCCGACCAGCCGGGCGACGCGGGCACGAACGTGGAGCTGGTGTCCAGCGTCCTCACGAAGGGCTTGACGAACGGGTCCTTGCTCGCGATGTCCCCGCGCACATCGGTGAAGGTGGGCAGGAAGCCCATGGCGTCGTACATCTTGGCCTGGGTCTTCTTCCCGGCCAGCTGCTCCAGCAGGTCGATGGAGAGCGTGCGGTGGGTGCTGCTCTTGAGCACGCCGAGGTTGTTCCCGCCCGCGAACGCCGGGGCGATGCTGCCTTCCTTGACGCCGGGCAGCGGCACGACCGCGTACTTGCCCTTGACCGACCCCGCCTCGATCGCCTGGTGGTTGAAGTCGCCGCCGATCGTCATGCCCGACTTGCCCGCGGCGAAGGCGGCGACGCTGTCGTTGCCGCCCCACTGGGCGCACTTGGCGGGCGGGCAGTTGTCGTCGGCGATGAGCGAGGTGTAGCTCTTGATGCCCTTCTTGGCGTCGGCGCTGTCGATGGCCGCCTCGTACTCGTTGGAGCCGAACGAGCCCTTCTCGGTGGCCAGCTCGCCGCCGTTGGCCCAGATGAAGGGCAGCGCGCCGTAGGTGTAGGCGCCGCCGACCGATATGCCGTAGAGATCGGGCCGCCGCTCGCGGATCTTCTTCGCGGTCGTGATGAGTTCCTTCTGGCTGGTGGGCGGCTTCAGGCCGAGGTCCTTGAAGACGTCGGTGCGGTAGTACAGCGCCCGTACGCCGACGAACAGCGGCACGCCGTACACCTTGCCGCCGACCGTCACCGAGTTCTTGGCGGTGGAGTCGGTGTTCGACGACTCGTCCCAGGCGCCGAATTCCTTGCCGATGTCGGCGAGTCCGCCGTCCTCCACGTAGCCCGCCGTGTCGGTGTTCCCGTACTCGATGATGTCGGGGGCGCTCTTGGGGTCGTTGAAGGCCGCCTTGATCTTCTGCGCGCGGGTGTCGATGGGGATGTAGGTGACGTCGACCTTGACCCCGTCGTGCTTCTTCTCGAAGGCGGACACGACGCCGTCGACCACGCGTTGCTTCGGCTTGTTGTCGACCTCCTGGAAGAGCCAGACGCGCAGTTTGCCGCTCTTGTCGTCTTCCTTGGCGCTGTTGTCAGAGGTGGAGGGGGCGCAGGCGGTGACGGTGAGCCCGGCGAGGATGAGCGCCACGGCGGGGGCGGCGACGCGACGCGAGAGGGGGAGGGGGCTGGAGAGCTTCATGGAAACGCACCCTTGAGGAGGGCGTTGCATACCATGCAACGCGTGTTTCGCACAGCACAATATGCGGCAGGCTAGGGAACGTTCCGGATCCGGACAAGAGGTCTTGACCAATCTTGTGCCGGGGAAATCGGGGCCGGATGAACCGGGCCCCGGCAAGTCGTGCGCACACAGGGGAAGTCGTGCGCCGGGAAGGCCGTCGGCTACGAGCGCGTCAGCTTCTCGCCCGGGTAGGCGGGCTCAGGATACGGCACGGCCTCCACCCGGGCGCCCGCCGCCGCCAGCCGCTCCACCACCTGACCCCAGTCCGGCCAGGTCTTCTCGATCCGCCCCAGGATGCGGGCACTGGGGGCGAGGACGATCTCACAGCCGGGGTCGTCCGCCCACTCCAGCAGCCGCGGCAGACCCGGCTGCGCGGCCGACACCACACAGCTGCCCGCGGGCCGGTAGCCGCGCTCCTCGGCGAGCCGCCCGCACTGCTCCAGCTGGGCGTCCCAGTTCTTCTCGAACTGGCAGTAGAGCCCGGCGCCTTCCGCGTCCGGCTCGTCGACCTCGCGCGCGCCGAACACCAGATACGCCGCCCGCGGCGCTCCGTCGTGCTCCGCCGCGTCCGCCGCGCCGTTCCCGGCCGCGTCCCGTAACCCGTTCTCCGTACGCCCGCTCATGGGCCGACCCTACTGGGATCAACCGCCGCGCGACACGGGGCCGGACAGCACGGCACGTCCGACCCGCGGCCCCATCTCGGGCCACGGGTCGGACGTGCCGTCTGCGCGAAGCTCCGGCGCGGGCGGGGAGGCTACTTCTTGCCGTCGCCGCCCTTGCCGTCCTTGCCCTTGTCGCCGCCGGCGCCCATGCCCTCGAAGATCTCCTTGCACATGGGACACACCGGGTACTTCTTGGGGTCGCGGCCAGGAACCCAGACCTTGCCGCACAGTGCGACGACGGGAGATCCGGAGAGCGCGCTCTCCATGATCTTTTCCTTCTGTACATAGTGGGCGTAGCGCTCGTGGTCGCCGTCACCGTGCGACACCTGAGGTGTCGGCTCAACGAGGGTCCCCGTGCCTGCCCCGCGCTCGGGCTCAAGAGTGCTCATACAGCCCTAGGGTACTCATGCCCGCGACGCCCGGCGGGCGCACGCCCCGGCCGTCCGCCGGTCCCGCACCGCCCACAGATGCCTGGCCAGACCGAGGGCGGCGACCCCGGCCGCCGCCCAGGGCAGCACGGCCCCGGACAGCCCCGCCGACAGCGCGGCGCCGCCCAGCGCCGAGCCGACGGCGCTGCCCAGGTACAGCGCCGAGTTGTTGAGGGCCGGCGCGACGGTGCCGCACTCCTCCCTCACCGCCAGCAGCCGGTGCTGCTGCGGAACCTGGAGCGCCCAGCCCGCGGCGCCCCAGATCACCAGCGCGGCCGCGGCGAGCGGCGGTACGGGGGCGAGGACGGGCAGCACCGCCTCGGCGGCCGTGACCACGGCCATGATCAGCCCGACCAGCGTCGCGACCCGGCCCGCGGCCCGCACCCCCTGGCGGGGCGCTTCTACGCGATGGCCCTGGCCGGGGGCTAGGGGGTGTCGTGTGGATCAGGCCGGATCAGCGAGCGGCGTCTGGTGCAGGGGGCACCTCCCAGCGGTAGCTGGGGGAGCCTCGCAACCCG
>NZ_JBEYAL010000045.1:0-73578 GCF_040631655.1 Streptomyces sp. NPDC019937 | reverse complement strand
GGGGGGCCAGTCCCCCCCCGGGCCTGGGTTGGCCGCCCGCGAACCTTCCGGCCCCGCCGGAGGCGCCTTCGGGCGCTTCCGGCGGGGCCGGAAGGTTCGCGGGGCGGGTGTCAGGTGAAGCGGTGCGCCCCCGAGGGCGTCACCGCCGCGTGCACCGGCCGGTCGTGGGCTTCCTCCGGGACCGCGTCCAGCAACTCGCCCTCGTACAGCAGCACCACCAGCGCCGGGTCGGCCCCGGCCCGGGCCAGCCGGGCCAGCACCCGGTCGTACGAACCGCCGCCGCGCCCCAGCCGCATACCGCGCCGGTCCACCGCGAGCCCGGGCAGCAGGACCGCGTCCACCCGGGTGACCGCCTCCGGGCCCAGCCGCGGCCCGCCGGGCTCCAGCAGGCCCCGCCCGGCGCGCACCAACCCGTCCGGGCCCTCGTCCGCGGCCCAGTCGAGGTCGTTGTCCGGCAGCAGGACGGGAAGCAGCACCCGTACGCCCCGCGCGCGCAGCGCGTCCCGCAGCGCGCGCGTACCGGGCTCGCTCCCTACCGAGACATAGGCCGCCACGGTGCCCGCCCGGGCCAGCTCGGGCAGCTCCAGCGCGCGACACGCCAGTGAGGCCGAGGATGCCTCGATGTCATCCGCCGTCAACCCGGACCTCATCGTCAGGAGGCGTCTCCGCAACGCGGGCTTACTAACGTCAGCGGTGCTCATCGAGTGCACATACTTCCTGTCTCATGTCATATTCACCGTATCCTCATCAATCGCCCGAAAGGCACCGGATAAGGTTCGGGGCATGACTCAATCGCGTACTCGGATCAGCAAGGCTGTCATCCCTGCCGCGGGCCTCGGAACCCGCTTCCTCCCGGCCACCAAGGCCACCCCGAAGGAGATGCTGCCGGTCGTCGACAAGCCGGCGATCCAGTACGTCGTCGAGGAAGCCGTCACCGCCGGCCTGTCCGACGTTCTTATGATCACCGGTCGCAACAAGCGGCCCCTGGAAGACCACTTCGACCGCAACTACGAGCTCGAAGAGGCTCTGACCCGCAAGGGCGACGAGACCCGCCTCGCCCGCGTCCAGGAGTCCAGCGACCTGGCGACCATGCACTACGTCCGGCAGGGCGACCCCAGGGGCCTCGGCCACGCCGTGCTGTGCGCCGCCCCGCACGTAGGTGACCAGCCCTTTGCCGTCCTCCTCGGCGACGACCTCATCGATGCCCGCGACCCGCTTCTGGCCCGCATGGTCGAGGTACAGGAGCAGCACGGCGGCAGCGTCATCGCCCTGATGGAGGTGGATCCCGCGCAGATCCACCTCTATGGCTGCGCCGCCGTGAAGCCCACCCTGGACGAGGGCGTCGTCCAGGTCACCGGACTGGTCGAGAAGCCCGACCGGGCCGACGCGCCCAGCTCCTACGCGGTCATCGGCCGCTATGTGCTGGATCCGGCCGTCTTCGACGTGCTGCGCCGAACCGAGCCCGGCCGCGGCGGCGAGATCCAGTTGACCGACGCGCTCCAGGCGCTCGCCGCCGACCCGGACCTCGGAGGCCCGGTGCACGGCGTCGTCTTCAAGGGCCGGCGGTACGACACAGGCGACCGTGGCGACTATCTGCGTGCCATTGTCAGACTCGCGTGCGAACGTGAGGACCTGGGCCCGGACTTCCGGGAATGGCTTCGCAGTTACGTCACCGAGGAGATGTAGCACTTTGAGCAGCACCGCGGCACGGGCCGCCGATCAGGGCACGGGCGAGGGCCGGGACCGTCACCGGGTCTGGTCGGTCGCCGAGCACCTCGACGACATCCTCGGGCACATCCACCCGCTGGACCCCATCGAGCTGCAGCTGCTGGACGCCCTGGGCTGCGTCCTGGTCGAGGACGTCACCGTGCCCGCAGCCCTCCCGCCCTTCGACAACAGCGCGATGGACGGCTACGCGGTCCGCACGGCCGATGTCGGGGCGGCGACGGGGGAGCATCCCGCGGTGCTGACGGTCGTCGGGGACATCGCGGCGGGCAGCGGCGAGCTGCCCGCCGTCGGACCGGGCGAGGCCGCCCGCATCATGACCGGCGCCCCGCTGCCGCCCGGCGGCCAGGCCGTCGTCCCGGTCGAGTGGACCGACGGCGGCCTGGACGACGGGCCGGTCAGCGGCATGCCCGCCCAAAGTGCGGATCCGCGCGGCGGCAGCGGCCTGGTGCGGGTCTTCCGGCCGGTCCGGGACGGGCAGCACGTGCGCACCCGGGGCAGCGACGCGGGGGCGGGGGAGCTGGCGCTGAGCGCCGGTACGGTCCTCGGGGCGACGCAGATCGGGCTGCTGGCCGCGATCGGCCGCGCCACGGTCAGGGTCCGGCCACGGCCCCGCGTCGTGGTCCTGTCCACCGGCAGCGAGCTGGTCCAGCCCGGCGAGCAGACGGGCCCCGGCCGCATCTACGACTCCAACAGCTACCAGCTCACCGCCGCCGCCCAGGAGGCCGGGGCGATCGCCTACCGGGTGGGCGCGGTCGCCGACGACGCCGAGACGCTGCGCGCCACCGTCGAGGACCAGCTCAGCCGCGCCGACATCGTCGTCACCAGCGGCGGCGTCAGCGTCGGCGCGTACGACGTGGTCAAGGAGGCCATGCACGAGGTCGAGTTCCGGACCCTGGCCATGCAGCCCGGCAAGCCCCAGGGCTTCGGGCGCATCGGCCCCGACCGGGCCCCGCTGCTCGCCCTCCCCGGCAACCCGGTCAGCTCCTACGTCTCCTTCGAGCTGTTCGTCCGGCCGGTGATCCGCACCATGCTGGGCGTCGCGGGCCCGGTCCACCGCACCACCGTGCGGGCGGTCTGCCCGGACGGGATCGCGTCCTCGCCGGAGGGGCGGCGCCAGTTCCTGCGGGGCTGGTACGAGCCGGCGGCGGCGGGCGAGGCGGGCACGGTCGCCCCGGTGGGCGGCTCCGGATCGCATCTGATCAAGGCCCTCGCCCGGGCCAACGCGCTGATCGTGATCCCCGAGGAGGTGGCCGAGGTCGCGCCGGGGGCCGAGGTGGACGTCGTCCTTCTCGCCTAGCCGGGGCCTACGGCGGGTACGGTGTCGTCGCACAGAGCCACCTGGCCCGACCGGGAGAACGATGAGCAGCGCCCAGGACCATCTCACCCATATCGACCCGGCGGGCGCGGCGCGCATGGTCGACGTCTCGGCCAAGGACGTCACCGCGCGCACCGCCCGCGCGAGCGGCCGTGTGCTCGTCGCGCCGCGCGTCGTCGAACTGCTCCGCGGCGAGGGCGTCCCCAAGGGCGACGCCCTCGCGACCGCCCGGATCGCGGGCATCATGGGCGCCAAACGCACCCCGGACCTGATCCCGCTGTGCCATCCGCTCGCCGTGTCGGGCGTGAAGGTCGACCTCGCGGTCGCCGACGACGCGGTCGAGATCACCGCCACCGTGAAGACCACCGACCGCACGGGAGTCGAGATGGAGGCCCTGACGGCGGTCTCGGTCGCGGCCCTGACGGTGATCGACATGGTCAAGGCCGTCGACAAGGGCGCGGTCATCACCGACGTACGGGTGGAGGAGAAGACGGGCGGGAAGTCCGGCGACTGGAGCCGGGAATGACCTCCTCCACCGCCCCGGGCGCCCCTGATGAGGCGTCGCGGTACCGCGCCCTGGTCGTCACGGCCTCCAACCGCGCCGCCGCCGGGGTCTACCCGGACAAGGGCGGCCCGCTGATCGCCGAGGGGCTGACCGCGCTCGGCTTCGCGGTCGACGGCCCGCGCGTGGTGCCCGACGGCGACCCGGTGGAGAGCGCGCTGCGGGACGCGGTGGCCGCCGCGTACGACGTCGTGGTGTCCACCGGCGGCACCGGCCTCACCCCGATGGACCGCACCCCCGAGGCCACCCGCCGGGTGCTGGACTACGAGATCCCCGGCATCGCGGAGGCCATCCGCGCCGAAGGGCTCGCCAAGGTGCCCACCGCGGCGCTCTCCCGGGGGCTGGCCGGGGTCGCCGGAACGACCCTGATCATCAACCTGCCCGGCTCGACCGGAGGCGTCCGCGACGGTCTCGCGGTGCTCGGGCGGCTCCTGGTGCACGCTGTCGACCAGATCCACGGCGGCGACCACCCCCGGCCCGCCGATGCCACCGGTCCCGCAGGGAGCGCGAGCTGAACGCGCCCTGGCCGGTCGTGCTGGCGGACGGTGACACGATCCTGCGCCCCATAAAGCTGCGCGACCAGCGCGTCTGGCGCGAGGTCAACCAGCGGAACCGGGAATGGCTGCGGCCCTGGGAGGCGACCATCCCGCCAGCCGCGCCCGGCGGCCCCCTCACCCAGCGGCCCACCTACCGGCAGATGGTGCGCCATCTGCGCGCCGAGGCACACGCCGGGCGGATGCTGCCGTTCGTCATCGAGTACCAGGGGCGGCTGGCCGGTCAGTTGACGGTCGCCGGGATCACCTGGGGATCGATGTGCTCGGGCCATATCGGCTACTGGGTCGATCAGGCGGTGGCCGGCCGCGGCGTCATGCCGACCGCGGTCGCGCTCGCGGCCGACCACTGCTTCCGCGTCGTCGGGCTGCACCGCATCGAGATCTGTATCCGGCCGGAGAACCTGCCGAGCCGCCGGGTGGTGGAGAAACTCGGATTCCGTGAGGAGGGGCTGCGGCCGCGCTATCTGCACATCGACGGCGCGTGGCGCGACCATCTGGTCTTCGCGCTCACCGTGGAGGAGCTGTCCGAGGGACTGCTCGCCCGGTGGCACCGGACCCGACCAGGGGCATCACAGAAATAAAAAATCTGTTCGATTACATTGGGCACATTCCCAGCCTGGTCATCCCAACAATCACAAAAAACTTTCGAGATATCAGCCAGATCGTGCGACACACCGCGCCAATTGGCAGATGGCCTCATGCGGACCCCTCTACCGTGTGAGCGTGAGCAGCAGTGGCCTCATCTACGCAGTCATCGTCGGGGCCTGGGCCGCCTATTTGGTGCCGATGTGGCTCCGTAGGCAGGACGAGCTCAATGAGGCCCGTCCGACGGAACGCTTCAGCACCGCCATCCGGCTGCTGTCCGGACGGGCGGGCATGGAGCGCCGTTACGCCAAGGGGCTAGAGGACCGAGAGCGCCCGGGGACCCCGGATGACCTGGCGGTACGCACCGCGCAGGACGCGGAAGCCCCCGACGCCGGGGGTCGCTCCGCCGACCCCGAGTGCTCCGCGGCTCCGGAGCGCTACTCGGCCGACCCGGAAGCCGTCACCGACGCGATCGACGTCCGGGCCTTCGCCGAACCCGTGACCTTGCTCGCGCCCGCTCCCACGGGTCCGGACGCGCCGCCGGCGGACGAGGTGGCCGCGGCCCCGGCCGCCCCGACCGGGGGCAGCGCGCTGGACCGCGGGCGGCGCGCGCGGGTGCTTGCGCGCCGTCGTCGCACCACCGTGATCCTCTTCGTCGCCTTCACCCTCGGCGCGGTCGTCGCGGCGGTCGGCGGACTCGCCTTCCTGTGGGCCCCGGCCCTCCCGGCCATACTGCTCAGCGCGTACATTGCCTATCTGCGCGCCCAGGAGCGCCGCCGCTTCACCTTCACCATGGACCAGCGCCGTGCCGAGCAGGCCGCGCAGCGGCTGCGGGAGCGCCGCCCGCGCAGCCATCCGCCCGCCGACGGCCCCGCCGCCGACGACGGCCCCGCCGACCCGCCCGCCCCCGCCGAGGCCGAGCCCGCCGCTCCGGCCGCGTCCGCGCACGCGGCCGGGCGCCGCGCCTTGGTCGAACAGACCGATCACGCGGAGTGGGTGGACCAGGAGCGCGAGCGTGAGCGCGGCCCGGCCGCCGGGGAGGGCTGGGAGCCGGTGCCGGTCCCGCTGCCGACGTACGTCACGGCCCCCGTCGCCCCCCGTGCGACCGGCAGCGTCGACCTGGCCGCCCCCGACGCCTGGAGCTCCGCCCGCTCCAGCACCGTCGACCCCGTCCCGGCCCAGGACCCGGCGCCGCCCGCCGAGCCCGGTGCCGGCCACGGCTCCGCGGCCCCGTCCCGCACCTCCCGGGAGCGCGGCCGCACCCCCCTCTTCGACCAGTACGCGGACGAGGACCGGCCCCGCGCCGCCAACGAGTGACATCCACTCCATTGACCAGCGGGGAACGGATTTCCAAGCACCCCGCAGGGGATGCTAGAGTTTCACTCGTTGCAAGGGCCTGTGGCGCAGACTGGTAGCGCACCTCGTTCGCATCGAGGGGGTCAGGGGTTCAAATCCCCTCAGGTCCACCGCAGCTCGAAACCCCCGCCGGGGAAACCTGGCGGGGGCTTTTTGGCGCCGTACAGCAGCGAAGTACAGCAGCTACTTCCGATCTTGCTTACCGAGGTGCTTGCCGAGCCTCCGCAGCGCCTTACGGGTCGCCTCGGACGGGACGTGCGTGTAGATCTCCATGGTCACCGCGATCTTGCTGTGCCGGAGGATCTGCATCGCGATGCGCGGGTGCACGTCGAGCGCGGCGAGCAGCGACCCACAGGTGTGACGTGTGTCATGCAGCCGGATCCGGCGGATGCCCGCTTTGGAGGACCGGTCGGCGAACGAGCGGTTGAAGTTGCGCGGCTCGATCGGGGTCCCGTAGCGGGTGGTGAGCACGAAGTCCGACTCCGTCCACAGCTCTCCGGCCGTTTGCTTGGCCGCTTCCTGCTCCTTCCTGCGCACCTGGAGAGCGGCGATACAGATATCGGGAAGCGGCAGGGTGGCCGTTGAGGCTTCGGTCTTGGTCTCGTCATGCACCAGACGCCGACGGATGCGTTGAAGCTGAAGCTGCACCGTGACCTCCCCGGCGTCCAGGTTGACGCTCTGCCAGGTGAGGCCGAGCACTTCACCGCGCCGGAACCCGAGGACGAGGACCAGCACCCATGCCGCGTAGAGCGGATCACGGGCGGCGCTGGCCGCTTCGAGGAACTTCCGGGCCTCCTCCACGGACCAGGGGTCACGCTTGACCTTCCGGGCGGATCGCACCTTGACCAGGCCCGCGACGTTCTTCGAAATCAGCTCTTCCGTCATGGCGTTGGTGAGCGCCGACCGCAGGACGGCACGGGCGTCCTGGACCGTACGGCGGGACGGGACCTGATCGCAGCACCGGCCGACCGCGCAGCAACGAGGCTCCTCGCGCTGGGCATCCTTGCCCTGGGCGCAGCACTGGCACTGTTCGAGCAGATCGTTGACCCATGTCCGAACGTCGCGCACCGTGAGCTTGTCGATGCGCTTCTGGCCGAGGCCGGGCGCGATGTAGAGCCGGACGTGCATCGCGTAGGTCTCGGCCGTCTTGGGCTTCAGATCAGGCTCTACGACCTCCCGTAGCCAGTACGTGAGGTACTGCTCAAGCGTCGGCACGCTGGTGGCGACCGGCCCCTTCTTCGCTTCCGTGTGGAGCTTGATCCACTTGTCGTGGACGTCCGTTCGCGTCTTGCCGTAGACGTACTTGCGCTTCTTCCTGCCGTCCGGGGTGGTGACCCAGGCGTACGCGGCGAAGCCGTTCTTGTAGGGGTAGATGGACCCCTCGCCGTTTCCGCGCTTGCCGCTCATGCGGACCACCTCTCGGTCTCGTCCTGGACGCAACGGTTGACGTACTCGTCCACCCAGGCCGGGAGGATGCGGCGGTTACGGCCGATCTTGATCGAGCGGATCTCACCGGTCAGGACGAGCATCTTGGTCTTGGACAGGCCGAAGCCGGGCATGTCGGCGACCTCGGCCGTGGTGTGCCACTTGCGCGGTATCGCGGTCGTGGTCATCCGGTGCGTTTTCCTTTCGTGCCGGGGGAGGGGGATGGGTGGTCATGACCCTGGGGACGGTCACAGCCAGGAGTCTCCTTCTGTCTTGCGCCGTTGGGCTTGGTCTCGTGCTTGGGTGAGGTCGTGGCGTACCTGGGCGGCGAGGAGTTCTTCGCCGGGGCTGTATCCGGAGGCCAGGTATTGCCAGTGGGAGACGACGAGGGTGGTCTCGTCGTCCAGCTCGGGCCGGTCGTCGGCGGCGGCGCGGGCTTGCTCGGCGCGCCAGGTGCGGCGGACGTCGCGCAGTGCGCCGAGGGTGGTGGAGTAGCGGCGGGATTTGCTGGAGAAGTGGCCCCGGAAGCCGAGCATGTGAGCCCACTTCCAGAGCTTGAGGTCCGCGAATTCCGTCAGGTGGCCAAGGGCCCATGCGGTGCGGATCATCTGGCGGACGTGGCGGTGCACGCGCAGGTCCGCGATCGGCTCGGACTGCCCGGTGCCGTCGCACTGATCGCACAGGTCCCGGAACCCGTCCGGACCACGCTGGTACCCGCGTCCGGTGCAGTGGGTACAGCGCAGGGAGCGATCCACGGTGCCGGAGTCCTCGGCACTCTTCGTCGCATACTTGGCGACGTAGGCCGCGACCTTCTGATCGGTCAACTCGCCGTCGCCCAGAGCCGCGATCTTGCGGATGTCCAGCTCGGAGCCCCACTTGAGTTCGCGTTCGCCGATGGCGTCGGAGGCCACGGTGAGCACGGCCCGTTTACGCGCTTTCTTGATCGCGTGGGTGAGGGCGTCCGGGGTGGCCCAGTCGGGTGGAGGCTGGTTGCTGCCTTCGGGGCCGTCGAGGCGGACCACGGCGTGGAAGTGGACTTGGCCGCGCTGCTGGTACTCGGCGACCTTGGCGAAGGAGACGCGCACGGCTGCTTTCAGCGCCTTCTGGGTGATGCCGAGGTGTGCGGCTAGTTCGCGGCGCAGGTAGGTGGTGAAGCGGGCCCACAGGGCTCCGGCGTGGGCGTTCCACAGCACGGCTCCGGCGTAGTCGTAGGTGGCAGGGGACAGCGGCGTGCCCAACGCCGGGTCATCAGGCCCGTGGCGTTCGCCGCAGCGGCAGGCCAGGTTCTGGCCCGCGTCGGTGGTGATGCGGTTGTGGACCGGCCCGAACGAGGGAGCGGTGAGGGTGACGAAGAGGCGCGGGTGGGTGCGGACGGTCTCCGGCACGTTCTTGCCGCCGGAGAGTCCGGCCCGGATCAGGTGGTAGGTGTCGGCGGCGTACAGGCGTGAGCAGGACGGGCAGCGGGAGGAGCGGCGGTTGCCGCAGGCGGTGAGCAGGCGTCCGGTGGGTTCGTCGGCGGTGCTGTACGAGCGGAGGACGGTGTCCGTCGCCGCGTCGCGGGTTTCGGTGGAGCCGCTGAGTTGCACGGGTCGGGTGCAGCCGCGGATTCGGTTGATCTGGTCGTGGATGCGGTCGAAGTTGGGGTGGTGGGCGAGGTGGATGAGGTCCCGCAGGGCCAGGCTCGCCACGTGGCGCAGGTCCAGGGGGGGCTTTCACGGGGTGACGCGTCCTTTCGGGGGAGAGGGCCCCGAGCAGCACCAGGCCAGGGGTGCGGGTGCTGCTCGGGGCGTGACGGACCAAGCCCGGGAGGGCAGGGAAGGTCGGATTGCCGGAACGGCCGGCGGGGGGATCAGGCGGAGAGCTGGGCGTGTGCTGCGGTGGCCAGGGGCAGCGCGACGCCGAGGCGGGCTCGGAGCTGGGCCGCAGTGATGGGCTCGCCGTGTTCGGCCTTGTGAGTGTCGGCGATGGTGCGGGCCGCTTTCAGCAGCGGCGCGGGCACGGTGACCGCCGGAGACGTGTCCGGCTTGGGTGTGACTGGGGTCGCTACTGGTTCGGGGGTCGGAACGGGCTCAGGCTCGGGAGCCGGGGCGGTCTCAGCCGGGGCGGTGTGAGCCACGGCGTGGAAGTGGCGCAGGAGCTGCGGACCAACTGCTCCCCAGCCCAGCAGGAGGAGCGGAGCTACCGCGTCCACGGCCGCACGCCCGTAGTGTCCGGCGACGATGGGTTCGGCGATGTTGAGGGCCAGGGTCAGCAGCCCGGACAGGTGCATCAGCCGGGTCGCGGCCTTGATCTGCTCGGCGGGGACACCGCGCAGGGACAGGTAGCGCAGGGCCACCAGGAGGCCGACCACGGACAGGTCCACCATCGGAGCGATCAGCGGCGCGATCGGGCGGGGGACGCCAAGGCGCAGGGCCAGGGCCCAGACGTTGCCGAAGGAGAAGACGAAGGCCAGGCCCGCGATGATGCCCATGACCACGGTCACGGTGCGCTGAGTGATCCGGTCCTCAGACATGGGGGATTCACCTCCTTCCGGGTGTCGGGATGATCGAGCGGGGGCGAGTCAGGCCGCTTCCCACTTTGGGATCGGGGTCTCGGTCCACAGGACGGGGGCGGACAGTTCTTCGAGGAGTTCGGCGGGGTCGCGCGTCAGGTGGGCGGTGTCGGTGGCGATGCGAGCCGCGTCGTCGTCGGCGACGTAGGGGGTGCGGATGCGGGCGAAGCCGGGTCGGCCCTGGTGGGCCATGGAGGCCACGCCGACGTAGGCCGGGTCTTGGAGGGCGGTTGGGTTGGCGTCCGGCCAGTTGCGAATGTCCTCCCCCAGGGCGACCACGGCCGCTTCAGCGGTCTTCTGCGCGAAGGACAGGCCGACCGGGCACACGTCGCGGATGAAGGTGGGGATGGCATCCCCAGTCGCCTTCTGGGTCGCGATGATCACCAGGATGCCGACGCTCCGGCCTTTCTTCACCAGGTCCTCAACCAGCCGGGCATTCTCAGCGGCGAGCGCGGCGAGTTTCTTGGTCTGCGGGTCCGCGCCCTTGTAGTCACGGAAGTAGGTGTGTGCCTCATCCACGATGAGCACGGTCAACGGCCAGGCGGCCGAGGGTCCGACATGCCACATGTTCTTCACGCCCAGCAGGGCACGGATGGACGCCGAGCGGTCCCGCCGCAGCTTCACCAGCCGCTTGAACAGTGTGTTCGCCTCCGTGAGGTCATCGCCGACGAAGGCGAACGCCCGCTGCGCCAGGTCGGCGTAGTCGCCCTCATGGGATGAGGTCACCTTGCCGTCGGCCACCGCGTACTGAATCGCCGCCGACGGCGCCGTATCGCACAGGAACCGGTTCACCAGGGAGGTCTTGCCGAAGCCGGGCAGCCCGGCCACCGTGACCCCGGGCACGTCCGACAGGCTCACACTCACCGGCTGCGCGTACTCATCCAACCCCAGGCGCCACACCGCCAGTTCCTCCGGCACCTCACCAGTAGGGGTGTGCTCGGTCGGCACGACCAGCGGATCAACCCGCACACCACGGATCACGAGCTGCCCCGGGGTGTCCGGCAGCACCGAGACCCGAGCGCACCGTCAGGCATCCGCCAGGTACGGGGCCGCCCGTTGGAACTCCGCCAGACTGACCTTGGGCAGACACACCGCCCGCACCAGCACCCCGTACCGGTCGGCCGCCACCTTGATCTTGGAGATGAGGATCTTGGGCTTGGGTACCTTTCCGTCCGGTGCCACGATCACAGCCGGAGGGGTCTTGTCGGTCACCGACAGCCCGGCCATCGGAGCCAGCCGACGCCATCCCCGGCGGACGCGTATGGCCTGCCGGATGCTGGCCCGCGTCATGGTGTCGGCGCGGATGTAGCGCACCAGCCACCACAGGGCCCATACGAGGACCGGGGCCAGGGCCGCCCCGGCCAGAGCCGGGGCAGACCCAATGAGTTCCTGAATGGTCACAGTGCGTCCTTGTAGAGGAATCGGTAGAGGGATATGCGCAGTTCCAGCAGGTCACGGCCGGAGGTGAACGTCGGGTAGCCGTGCGCCTCGATCACCTCGGCCACGTCCAGTGCCAGGCCGTTGGTGAACCGCGAATCGTGGTCCCCGCTCTCCGGCGCGACCGGGTAGGACCGTTCGTTAGCGCTCCTCACTGGGCCACCGCCGCAAGCTCCAGCTTCGCCGCCCGGTAGGCCACGCCCTCGGACAGCTGGCCGTTGAAGACGCGTGCCCACGGGGTGGCGAACAGGTCCGTCACCCGCACCGGGGTGCCCGGCTGGAGACCGTCCGCCAGACCGCTCTCCGGGACCGTGATCTTCATCTGCTCGGCGCGGCCCTCTTCCATGAGGAAGACGGTCAGGGTGTGCAGGAACTCGCCGGTGTCGCGGTCTGTGGCGAGAGCGCCGGACTCCGGGTCCTTGATCTTCGGCACCGGGGCGGTGCCAGCGATGAACATCGTCGAGGGCAGCAGCCCCACGCGGATACGGGTCATAGCCATGCCTTTTGCTCCCTTTCGTTGCCAGCCGCTTGTGCGGCCGGGCCACCAACTATGAGATGGCTACGCTAGCTAGGTCAAGTGAGCTAGGTATCTGACTTCAAGGGTTTGGGTGTGTTAGGTGGGCTAACACGGCTACCCTGGGGCCATGACGCCGCCGACGCACGACGCCCGCCCGCCGTACCAGCAGGCAGCCGAGGCCATCCGGAGCGACATCAAGGTGGGCAAGATCAAGCCGGGGGAACAGCTCCCGTCGCACCGTGAGCTGCAAGAGCGGTTTGGCATCGCCAACATGACCGCCCGCAGCGCTCTGCGCGTGCTCCGTGAAGAGGGCTTGATCTACACCGTGCAGGGGCGCGGCAGCTACGTCGCCGACGTGATCGGACCCGAAGGCGAACTGATCGAGCCCAAGCGCATCGAGAGCCCCCGAGCGGCATCCGAGACGGAGGCGGCCCCGGCCAGCGCGGAAGCCGCCGGGACCCTCACCGAAGCACTCCTAGAGGTCCGGGAACAGCTCCGCACCCTGAACGCGGAGGTCCAGAACCTCAAGCAGGAAGTCGCCGAACTCAAGTCGCGGTAGGCCCAGTAGACGGCCCTTCCTTGATCTGAGCCACCTCGGCGCGTACGTCTTCCAGCTCCCCGCGCAGACGCTCAGCCATCGCCGCGATCTCCGCCAGCAGTGCCCGCTCCTGCTCGGTCAGCACCAGTTCCCCCTTGTCTGCTGCGCGTTGGCTGCGCGCACCCCGCATTGCGATCCTTCCTGGCCTTCCTTGCCCGAGCTGTTCAGAGTTTCTTTACTGGATCAAGGCGGCCCGCTGGCGCGGGCCGCGCGCGCTGGCGGCCCGTGGCCGCCGCCCGCTCCTGTCTGCCGCCCCGCTCAGCGGCGCCCCCGGACCACTCAGCGCGCCACCCCGACTCAGCGACCCACCAGACACAGTCAGCACCGGGAACAGCCGACCCCGTACGTCCCGCCGATCGCAGCGGACATGCAGAGGCAGCGGCACGACCAGGACCACGCGCCCAACCGGCCTGCTTCCGAAGGGCGGCTACGCGAGGCGGTTTACATGGCGGGCCGTCTGCCGACTGCGTCCATCGCTGTTGTGCGCGCAGGAACGGCCAGCGGCGAAGGAGGGGCGGCCGGGGCACAGGCATATCAGTCTTCGCCCCCAGCTCGATGTGGCCGGCCGCCGTACTGCCACCGTCACGCATGCGGCCGAGTGAGCAGACGTGCTGCCCCGAATGTGGCCGGCGGGGAGCAGCTGCTGCCGCGCGGTGGTTCAACCCGTCGTGGTCGCTCCGCGTCGGTGCCCGTATCGCCGTGGCTGGCCAGCGTGTCGTAGACGCACCACGCGTCGCAGGTGTGGAACCCATCTCGCCGTGCATGCCTCGCACTTGCACCACCTCTTCCTTCACCTGGACTCATCTGGGACGAGGCGGTGCCGAAGAGAGCACGACAACCACCCCGGTACCATCGGCACCGGGGTCCTGATCAGGGACTTCCGACCGGGCCACCCCTTGGCCTGCCAGGGTTTTGAGGGGTGGCCCGGTTATGCGTCTGCGGTTGTTGTGGGCGGTCCGGCTCCCTTCCCGCGGAACGGGTTGGAGCGAGAACGGGAGCCGGACCGCTGACGGCGGACGGTGCAGTGTCCGCCGCCCCCGGGGCGCAGTGGGTGACATCCGCGCAGTGGCGAACGGGGCGATGTCCGCCGCACAGTCACCACGCCCAGAGGGCTCGAGGGCGGAAGCTGCGGGTCCTTCCCATGGGCAGCAGCCCCCGCCCGGTCATCAGGTCACCGGTCGCGCTCCTGAGCGAGTCCGGCATTGTCGAGCAGGAACTGCAACGTGTAGCCGAGGCTCCGTACGTGCCAGTCAGCGGACTGCAACCCGGAGCCGAGGCCCTGAGTCAGCTCGTGCGGGATGGTCTTCAACCTGCTCTGCTTCTCGTACCAGACCACGGTGCCCCGGTTCAGACGGGCGACCTGCTTCTCTGCCAGCGGCATCAGTGTCTGGACGTGCTCCACCAGTGCCTTGTGCAGATCACGCAGTTCCTCGTACGGAGGCAGTGCCGTCCGCTTCACCAGGGCGCGGACGATCGTCGCGTTGATCGCGTCGACGTCCACGTCTGCTCGAAGAGTCTTGTCGGTGCCCATGAGACGCATCCTCTGGCCGTTCACCAGGACGTAGGAACCACCGCCAATTCCCACTTGAGGACGTCCCGGTCGGGTAAAACGTCCCTAGTGCCGTCCCCGGATGCAGAGAGAGACTCGGATGCCGAACGAGAGGCTACGCGCCGCTATGGCGGCTGGCTGCTGGACGTACGCCACCCTCGCGGAGAAGGTCGAAGTGGACCCCAAGTCCGTTGAGCGATGGGTGAACCTCGGTCGTACGCCGCGTCGAGCCACGGCCATGAAAGCGGCTGAAACCCTGGGAGAAGACGTGCACGCAATATGGCCATCGCTCCGGCAGTCGCGCCCCGCCCGCGCGGTGAGCCCTGAGCTTGTCGGGCTCTACGACCAGCGGGCGGACGTCCCTGTGTCCGCGTTCGTGGACATGCTGGCCCAGGCCCGCGAGCGCATCGACGTCCTGGTGTACGCCGCCGTCTTTCTGCACGAGGCGTACCCCCGGCTCAACGACCTCTTGCAGGAGCGAGCTGCCGAAGGCTGCGCGGTCCGTATCGCCATCGGCGACCCCGACAGCGAGAACGTCCGACTGCGCGGCGAGGAAGAGAAGTTCGGGCACGGGATCGAATCTCGCTGCCGACTTGCCCTCATGCACTACCGATCCCTCATCGGGACGCCGGGCATCGAGGTGCAGATCCATGGCACGACGCTCTACAACTCGATCTACCGGGCCGACGATCAAGCGATGGTGAACGCCCACGTGTGGGGCGTGAATGCCTTTGCTGCCCCGGTGTGGCATCTGCGGCGAAGTGGGGTAGGCGGGATGTTCGACACCTACACCGCCAGCTTCGATGCGGTGTGGGCGACAGCGACACCCGTAGAGGAAGACTGACCGTGGCACGAACCGAGTACTACGACGACCCGGACGCACCCGAGCCGAACAGCATGGTGGTCGCCGCGTCCGCCGTCGTCACCGACGAGGAGGGCCGCATCCTCCTCCAGCGCCGCCGGGACAACGACCTCTGGGCACTCCCAGGCGGCGGCATGGAGATGACGGATTCGCTTCCGGGCGCGGCCGTCCGTGAGGTCAAGGAAGAGACCGGGTTGGACGTCGAGATCATGGGTCTTGTCGGCACGTACACCGACCCGCGCCACGTCATCGCGTACACGGACGGCGAGGTCCGCCGACAGTTCAACGTCTGCTTCACGGCCCGAGTCGTCGGCGGCCAACTCGGAATCTCGGACGAGTCCACCGAGTTGCGATTCGTCCAGCAGGAAGAGCTGGACGAGCTTCCCATGCACCACACGCAGCGACTACGTATCCGACACTTTCTGGAGCACCGCAAGCGCCCCTACCTAGGTTGAAACCGTCGGTTCACTCAAGGGACGCTATCCATCAGGTCAAGTCCGTTGGAGTGGTGCACCTCTAAAGCAAAGCTCTCCCGGTTATGGAGACCTTGGGCTCATGTCCACCCATCGGCACGTCGTCGGCCAAGCGGAGAACTTGTGGGATGTGATCGCAACATGTGGATCGTTCGCACATGGATGACGTACCGCCCAATCCGTACGCTTTTCCAGCCTAGCCGGAAATCCTTCCCTTCTTTGGGTAGGGGAAGGTCTTCAAGCGATTCCAAAAGTTCCCGCAATGAGCTTGCAGGTAGGAGTGTTTCAATAAGGCGCAAGCTGAGGGAAGGGATAGTTGATTCCGTTCGCCGTGAATCCAAGAACCGTGCCGTCCCTACAATCCATTTCCACTGAACATCATAGAAGTCAGGCCATCCATTGGGGAATTTTACCTTGACGTCGCCTCCCATTTGTGTCTGAAGTCTTTCGATTTGCGATCGACCTTTGTCTACGGCATCTTCTTGTTTCCGGGCGTCGCTCAAGGTCCTGGCGTCAACAGGCCACTTAGCCTCGATGATCAGGCCTTGCATTTGACCTCTATCGAGCGCGACGATGTCGAGATCGCCCAACTTCTTATTTCCGGCGTCGAAAATCTTTACCTCTTCGGCAACCTCGACACCTGGGATGCCTCTCAAGCGGGCCGCCCATTGACTACACAGGTCACCAAGGGCGACGCCCAGTTTTCCGGAACTGGCAGGATCCGCCGACGCTGCGCGAAGAACCATTCGTTCCGTCAGAGAGTCATGCAGTAAGTGTGGAGTCACGATCAGTGTGTCATTCCACTCAACGAGCGGCGCGGAAAGTGGGGACCTGCCGTTTTGGCCTTTATAGGTGAACAAATCCAAGAAACGTTCAACTTTATCGCTGCTCGGGTTGTAGCGGGCGATCATCTTCGCGAGGTCGTTTCGCTTGAAAGCCGGATTCGCCATGGTCAGGCTTGGGTACCGAGCGAACACTTCCATACCTGTGGCTGCGATTCCCTGCAAGGTCCCGAGCAGGGGAATTGCCTCATCGAGGGTCATTCCTCCGATATTGGTAGATCTCGGCACCTCCCAGTGTTGTGCGCGTAGATTGTTCTTGGCGTGCTGCACAAATAGGCCCATCACTCCCCTGGGGACTGTCGCCGATCCCCCAGGTGTCGAAGTGTGCATCGAATTTAGGTAAGAAATCGCAGGGCTGAGATCGGGGCCCATCTCAGGGGCTGGCGCTGCGAAAGTGTCGACCCCCTCTAAGATCATGTCTAGGACTTCCAATCGTGGATCACTTAAGGGATCGATCCAGAACCCTCGCTTCGTCTGCGAGATTTTGGCGCGACCAGCCCTTCCTGCGTTGAAGGCGATATCGAGCGCCTTCCATTTTTCGGCTAGATCGACAGCCGCCGCCGCATCTTGCTCAGTCGGCTCCCTTCCTTCTTTAGTCTGATCTCCGTAACGAAAAGCCCATTCCGTCAAGTGGGCCACTACGGATGCCCACTTGCCTCCGATCTCGCCATCGTCGTTTACGGGACCGCCAGTTCCGATCCGCTCTATTTTGTTGGTGAGTCGCCTTCTGGAGACCTCGAACAAAGCAATGGGGAGAGCTGATCGCCCGGATTTCCAAATCTCTAGATCGGCTGGAACTGAATTCGCGATTTCTCGGATCTTCTCGTACGGGCCTTCTTGCGTCATCAGTCCCGAACCTCCCCCAACGACGTGTCAGTCACCAACCGGGAAGCTTAGCTGTGCCTACAGGTTGGCGGAGGCTCAATGACCGAGAAGGCAAGTGTGAGGGGCGCCGGCCGTCAGGGAGGTCACTTGTGGTGTCAGGCGCTCCAGGGCTCGGAGACCCGCCCGGCAAGCATGGGGCCGCTGCACCCGCCACGGTTTTAGCGGATCTCGTTCAAGTGCTGTTGCGCTAACCCTGCAAATGCTCCGATCTGCTCGCCCGCCTCGCGCTGGGCTTCCGCCACGGCCTGCAACTGGTCAGTTGCTGGATCGCCGCTGTCCAGAGAGTTGGCCAGCCTCGCAAGGGCAGTCCACCAGTTCCCCATCGCGTCGTACCCCCGGTAGGCACTGGTCCCCAGTTCTGCGGGACCTTCCAGTTGCACCGTGATGATGGACGTCAACAGGTCATCGAGTTGGCTGCCGGTCGAGGAAGCGACCCGCGCCGCGTCAGCCTCGGTGTACTCCCGGACCCTGATCTTCTTCTCCGTCTCGCCCAGGAAGCGAGTCAGCTTCATATAGCGTTCGAGGAAAACTCCGTACGCCTCTCGCTGCACCTGCCTCCGCCATTGGGCATTCGTGCCCGATATCTGCTGCCTGGTCACCCAGCGGGCCTGCCAGAATGCGAGGCTCGCCGTGAGCCCCGTACCCAAGACGCCGACAGCACCGCCGAGGACGGCTGCGAGTCCCTGATCCATTGCGCCATTGTGGCGGTGTTCGTCGCCGCAGAGGCGCGCGCCCGTGCCGTGCGCGCGCCTTGAAGTGGCAGAGAGGGCTGGCGGGCTCGGGCTGGGGTGTACGCCAACCTTTGAGCGTGAGGACTACATGCAGTCCGGCCCACTGGTAGCCACAGTTGACATCAATGCTGACATCAACGAGGGCACACACAACCGGTCAGCCGCTCGCCGTGACCCGCTGTCGGGGAGATCACACGGGGCCCTGCCTGCAACCTGCCCGAACCTACGGATCAAGAGGTCCGAAGCCGGAGCTGTCGCCGCTGAGCTGCTGTCCTGACGGCAGTCGTTGACGGCAACGGGGGTGCACATCGCCGTATCGCGATGCTCGTCCGTGCGCCGGGCGGTGGACGTGAACCTCAACGAGAAAGGCGAGAAGGAGGCAGTCCGCGGCGGTGAGCTGCTGACCTCGGTGCCGAACCACTGGGACAGCGCGGTGAAGCCCAGCTGGACAGCCGCGCCCAGGTGGAACGCGGCGCCCCGGCACGGCTTACCCGCCGTAAACCCGGCTGGGCAGCTACGGGTGATCCGCCGACAGGACCTACAGCTGAGGGTGCCCGCTCGCGTCCTTGAGGCGCCACGGATTGGCTGAAATCTGGTCAGGGGGTGTACTACGCGCATGATCGCATGTGTTAGGAATGTTCACGTCATCGGGGGCTGCGCCACCCATGACCAAGGTGGCGCTCTCCTCACTCACTCGTGAGCGGAGGCAGATCTATGCGTAAGTTCGCTGTGATGGGCGTTGCGGTTATGGCGCTCGGCGGTTCGCTGGGATTGATGGGGACGTCGGCTGTGGCCGCCCCCCAGGCGCAGGTGGTGACGACTGGGGACTTCAATGCCCAGGGAGCCGTCCCCAGCTGCGTCAAGGTCACGAAAACCACGCAGGACGAGGGGTACAAGACCTTCCGTGTCAAGAACAACTGTGCCAGCACGAAGAAGCTCAAGGGCATCTTCAAGTACGGGTACGACTCGGACTGCGAGTCCGTGAAGCCCGGCAAGACTGCGTTGCTCTCGTCCACCCAGCCGTGGGTCGATTACGACAAGGTCGTGACCTGCTAAGCCTGCTCGGCAGGCCTGCTGTTTGAACAGCGACACCGCTGCCTCCCGGGGATCCGATCGGACCCTCGGGAGGCATCAACGTGAGTGCGGGTTGTCATCGACCGAGTGAACAAGTCGTTGATCGTCGAGGCCCCGGGCTCTTATCTCTGACCTCAGGCCCAAAGTACGCGTGTCTTCACTGGTCAGGGGTTCTCCTGAAGGAGTCCGGTGCCGATCCCGGTTGGCCGCAGGTACACGGTGGTTTCCTCCGTAACAGCGACAGACCATTGGCAGCTCCCGCCGCACCCTCCAAATCCGAGCGGTTAGCAGGTTGCTGTACAGCAGCGGAGTACAGCAACTAGTGCGATTGCTGCCGACTGTCAGCCCCTCCAGGCAGCCAGCCGACCAGGCGAGCAGACCTCAGCGGCCGCCCCGCCCGTAGTTCGCATCGAGGGGGTCAGGGGTTCAAATCCCCTCAGGTCCACCGCAGCTCGAAACCCCCGCCGGGGAAATCCGGCGGGGGTTTCGCTTGTGCTGGATTAGCCTGCGGGCATGTTCACCTCAGCTCTTGCCTTCGCGGGCGTTGCCGCGCTCATCAATGTCACTCCGGGGCTGGACACCCTGCTCGTGCTGCGCACGTCGGTGTCCCATGGGCGGCAGGCGGGGCTGGCGGCGTCGCTGGGGATTCTCGCCGGGTGTCTGGTGTGGGGGTTCGCCACGGCGGTCGGGTTGACGGCGCTGCTCACGGCTTCGCGGGTGGCGTACGACACGCTGCGGGTCGCCGGGGCGGCGTATCTGGTGTGGCTGGGGGCCTCGGCGCTGTGGCGGTCGCGGCGGGCGGCGGCGGAGCCGGAGGCGGTGGATCCGGGGCCGGTGGGTGGATCGGGGCCGAGCGGGTGGTGGGCGGCGTTTCGCGCGGGGGTGGGCACCAATCTGCTCAACCCGAAGGCGGGGGTCTTCTATATGAGCCTGATTCCCCAGTTCACCCCGCACGGTGCCTCGGTGTTCACCTCGACCCTGCTGTTCACCGCGATCGACATCGTCGAGCTGGCGCTCTGGTACTGGGTGGTCTCCGGTGCCGCGTCCGCGTTGAGCGAGCGGATCCGGCGGCCGGCGTTCCGGCGCCGGATGGAGCAGGTGAGCGGGGTGGCGTTCTTCGGTTTGGCGACGAACCTCCTCGCGGAGGGCGGGCGCAGGACGGCCTGACGCGGCCGCCCATGGCGTTGTTCTGACGAGGCGTCCGATGTCAGGGATTCGTGCTGACACCGTTCCTGTTGTGTGCGGGCCGTGAGACAGGTGATGGCCCTGGCGAGAGGCCCGGGCATAGTAGGTGCGTCCTGGATGGGACATGGCGCGAAAGCGCCGTCGCATGAACTCCGCACAGCAGAACAACAGCACCACAGGGGGATAAGGCGCCATGCCATTCATACGCCGTTCCACCGCGGCGGCCGCCGCGGTGGCCGCACTGCTCGTGGCTACCGCGTCGGCCTGCGGACCGAATGAGGACAAGGCCGGTTCCGAGTCGACCTCGCCGGCCGCTGCCGGTCAGCAGGGTGATGACGGGGTCAAGCTGCCGGAGGGCGTTCCGACGAGTCTGGACGACCTGAAGAAGTGGAAGCAGGGCGGCTGGAAGGACTGGGACAACTGGGCGCGCGACGCGTCCGATTTCGCCAATCCCGTCATCAAGAACTTCTGGCAGCCGTCCCGGATGTCCAAGGCGAAGGACTCGCCCAACACGCTCTCCGCGCAGAGCGCGGGCGAGGACCGGGCCGCGACCGATCCGGAGCCGCCCGCCGTACCGGCCAAGCAGGTCTCGCGGCCGTACCACCGGAACATGGCGCCGGTCGGGAGGGTGTTCTTCGACAGCCCCGAGGGGCCGATGGTCTGCTCGGGCACGGTCGTCGAGGACCCGGCGCACCCGGGGAAGTCGAACCTGGTGTGGACCGCGGGCCACTGCGTGCACTCCGGCAAGAAGGGCGGCTGGATGCGCAACATCGTGTTCGTGCCGTCGTACAACGACAACGGGCTGTCCGCCGCCCGCACGGAGACCGCGGCCCAGCGTGAGGTCACCCCGTACGGCGTGTGGTGGGCGAACTGGTCGCAGACCTCGTCGCAGTGGATCAACACGGGCGGCAAGACGGGCAACGTGGGCTCCGCGTACGACTTCGCGGTGCTGCATGTGAAGCCGGAGAACGGCGGCGGCAAGTCGCTGCAGGAGACGGTCGGGGCCGCCGCGCCGGTGTGGTTCGGGGCGCCGTCGGCGAAGAAGGTCAGCTCGATCGGGGCGTACGGCTACCCGGCGGCGCCGCCGTACGACGGCGCGAAGATGTTCAATTGCACCGGCAGGCCCGGCCGGCTGTCGTTCGCGCCGACCACGCCGACCATGTACCGCATCGGCTGCTCGATGACCGGCGGCACCTCCGGCGGCGGCTGGTTCGTCAACCGTGGGGGCAAGACGGTGCTGGTGTCCAACAGCTCGATCAGCTCGAACGAGCACACCTGGCTCGCCGGTCCGCATCTGGGGGCCGAGGCGAAGGGCGTGTTCGACGCGATGAGCAAGAAGTTCGCCGCGCAGGGATGAAGCGGCTGACGGAGGAGGGAACCCGCTCCGGCGACGGGGCGGGTTCCGCCGTATGGACCGTGCGGCCGCATCACATCGCCGCGTTCGGCTTCACGCTCAGCGGCGCGGCCCTCTACGAGCGGCTGCGCGGCGGGCGCGTCTACGTGCTGTGCGACGCCTCGCCCCTCCTCGGCCGCCTCACCACCGTGGCCCTCTGCCTGGTGGCGGCGGCCGCGGTGCCGGCCGTGTTGGGTGCCTGGGTGGTGCAGGAGAAGGCGCCGCGGCACCGCGCGGTCCCCTGGGTCTTCCTCGCCGTGATCGCCGCCCTGATCGTGGCGGCGGACGGGGTCGACGCATACGGCGAACGCGAAGCGGCCGTGATCGCCGCCCATGAGGGTTCCGGGGGCGCCGGGCGGTGTGGCGAGGCGGCGCGGATCTACGAGGCGACGCCCGGCTGGTTCTTCTGGTGAACGGCGGCGTCCTCCGGGAGAGCGAGCGGCTTGCCGAAGCAGCGGCTCAGCTCGTCGAAGCGGTACAGCCCGAACTTCGTCACCGGCACATAGCCCGACGAGGTGTACAGCGCGATCGCCTCGGGCTGTTTGAGGCCGGTCTCCAGCACCATCCGGGTGCGGCCCGCCGCCCGGGCGCTGTCCTCCAGCGCCGCGAGGATCAGCCGGGCCAGCCCGCGTCCGCGCGCCTCCCGTACGACGAACATCCGCTTCAGCTCGGCGTCCCCGTCCTCGTATCCCTCGTCGTTCCGGTCCTGGCTGCGCCAGCCGCCGGTCGCCACCGGGCGGCCGGTCTCGTCGTAGGCGATGAGGTAGAGGCCGTGGGGCGGGTCGAAATGGGCCACGTCCAAGGGCGTCATGTCGCCCTCGTCGTCGTAGCGCTCGGCGTACTCCGCCTGCACCTCGTCGTTGAGACGTACCGCGTCGGGGTGGTCGAAGCGCACCGGTCGGATCTTCACGCGGGGGATCGTACTTCCATGCGACGGGGGCGGCAGCGGATTTTCCATGTCGTATCGTGCCGTAGTGCTCTCCGTGACGACCGTGAATGTGAACGGGCTGCGTGCCGCCGCCAAGAAGGGCTTCGTGCCCTGGCTGGACGGTACCGCGGCCGATGTGGTGTGCCTCCAGGAGGTGCGCGCCGAGCCGCGCGAACTGCCCGAGGCCGTGCGCGAGCCGGACGGCTGGCATGTGGTGCACGCCCCGGCGGCGGCCAAGGGCCGGGCGGGGGTGTCGGTGTACGCGCGGCGCGAGCTGGAGGGTGTCCGGGTCGGTTTCGGGTCCTCCGAGTTCGACGGCAGCGGCCGCTATGTGGAGGTCGATCTGCCGGGCGTCACGGTCGGCAGCCTCTATCTGCCCTCCGGTGAGGTCGGCACCGAGCGGCAGGACGAGAAGGAGCGCTTCATGGCGGAGTTCCTTCCGTACCTCAAGGAGCTGCGCGAGCGGGCGGCGGCCGATGGGCGCGAGGCGCTGGTGTGCGGCGACTGGAACATCGCCCACCGGGAGCCCGACCTGAAGAACTGGAAGGCCAACCGGAAGAAGTCCGGGTTCCTGCCGGAGGAGCGCGCCTGGCTGTCGCGCGTCTTCGAGGAGGGGAGTTACGTGGACGTGGTGCGCGCGCTGCACCCGGAGGTCGACGGTCCGTACTCCTGGTGGTCGTACCGGGGGAGGGCGTTCGACAACGACGCGGGCTGGCGCATCGACTACCAGGTCGCCACCCCCGGGCTCGCCGGGCGGGCGCTGAAGGCGGTCGTGGAACGGGCGCCCGCTTACGACCAGCGGTGGAGCGACCACGCCCCGGTGACGGTCACCTACGGCGCCGCTCACTGATCCGGCGGCGGGCGCCCGGGGTCCTCCGCGCGCCCATCCGCCCGTTCCGCCAGACCGGCCCGCAGCCGGCGGTCCATGGCCATCGACAGCTCGGCGTCCACGACGCTCTTCGCGAGGGGCCGCAGCCGCTCCACGGTCTCGCCGATCTCCTCGCCGCACCTGTCCGCGTCGGTCAGCACATGGCTGATCACCAGTGTGGCGAAGGTCTCGGCGATGGCGTCCACATGCTCCCGGACCTCGCGCCCGGCCGCGAGGACGGCCGACAGTGGGATGCCCTGGGCGACCAGGGCGCGCGAGGTGTCCAGCAGCCGGCGGCTGATGTGCACGATGTCGTCGCCGTCGACCGCGAGATAGCCGATGTCGAGGGAGACGGTGAGGTTCTCCGCGGTGGCCTCGTCGTCGAAGTAGTCGGCGAGGGCCTGCGGGGTGAGCCGGACGGGGGTCTCCTCGGACCAGGCCGGAAGGCCGCCGTCCAGCCCCAGTAGCTCGCCGACGTCCCGCCGCCCGCTTTCGAACGCGGCCATCAGCTCGGCGATCCCGCCCAGGGTGTGTCCGCGCTCCAGCAGAGCGGTGATGGTCCGCAGCCGGGCCAGGTGGTGGTCGTTGTACCAGGCGATACGGCCTTCCCGGCGGGGCGGCGGGATCAGCTTGCGCTCCCGGTAGAAGCGCAGGGTGCGCACGGTGATCCCGGCCCTCTCGGCCAGTTCCGTCAGCCGGTACTCGCGTACCTGGTCCGCTTCGCTCATCGCCACAGCAGCAGCCTATGTCGAGGACGGTCGGGTGTGACCGCCGGTAACTCGGTTATCCACAGCCCCTACCGCTCGCCGGATCCCTGTCCTACGCTCCCATCGTGCCAGTGAACGCTGGCGCGGTTACGGGCGGTTCAGGCCGTTCAAGCGGTTCAGGCAGTCAAGGCAGTTCGAGCGGCGGGAGGCGGCGGCATGGCGGCTGGGCTGACGGATGAGCACGTGCGGGTGGCGGTGATCGGGTCCGGATTCGGGGGGCTGGGCGCGGCGGTGAGACTGCGCCGCGCCGGCATCACCGACTTCGTGGTCCTGGAGCGGGCCGACGCGGTGGGCGGGACCTGGCGGGACAACAGCTATCCGGGCTGCGCCTGCGACATCCCCTCCCACCTCTACTCCTTCTCCTTCGCCCCCAACCCCCACTGGCCACGCGCCTTCTCCGGGCAGCGGCACATCCGGGCCTATCTGGAGCGGGTCGCCGACACCTTCGGGCTGCGGCCGCATCTGCGCTTCGACGCCGAGGTGCTGGCCCTGCGCTGGGACGGGGCGGCGCTGCACTGGGAGATCGAGACCGCGCGGGGGCCGCTGACCGCCGATGTCGTGGTGAGCGCGACCGGGCCGCTCTCCGATCCGAAGATCCCGGACATCCCCGGGCTCGACGGCTTCCCCGGCAAGGTCTTCCACACCGCGCGCTGGGACCACGGCTACGACCTGCGCGGCAAGCGGGTCGCGATGGTCGGCACCGGCGCCTCGGCCATCCAGATCGTGCCCGAGATCCAGAAGGAGGCGCGCAGGCTCACCCTCTTCCAGCGCACCCCGCCCTGGGTGCTGCCGCGCATGGACCGCCGGATCACCGGCGCCGAGCGCTGGCTGCACAGCAGGCTGCCGGTCTCCGGGGCGCTGCGCCGCGGGCTGCTGTGGGGACTCCGGGAGTTGCAGGTCGGGGCCTTCACCAAGCGTCCGGCCGAGCTGGGGTTCGTGGAGCGGCTGGCCGGGGCGCACATGGCGCGGGCCATCAAGGACCCGGTGCTGCGGGCCAGGCTGACCCCCCGCTACCGCATCGGCTGCAAGCGCATCCTGTTGTCGAACGACTACTACCCGGCGCTCGCCCAGCCGCATGTGGAGGTGGCCGGCGGGCTCAAGGAGATCCGCGGCGCCACGCTGATCGGCTCCGACGGCACCGAGACCGAGGCCGACGTGATCATCTTCGGGACCGGCTTCCACGTCACCGACATCCCCATCGCCCAGCGCGTGACCGGGGCGGCGGGCACCACGCTCGCGGAGGAGTGGAAGGGCGGCATGGAGGCGCTGCGCGGCGCCAGCGCGGCGGGCTTCCCCAACTTCCTGACGATCATCGGGCCCAATACCGGGCTCGGCAACAGCTCGATGATCCTCATCATCGAGGCCCAGCTCAACTATGTGACCGACTATCTGCGGCAGTTGGACGCCCTCGGCGGCAAGGTCGCGCTGGACGCGCGTCCGGCGGCGGTCCGCGCCTACAACGACATGGTCCAGGAGAGGATGAAGCGCACGGTGTGGAATTCGGGCGGCTGCGACAGCTGGTATCTGGACAACGGCCGCAACACGACCCTGTGGCCGGGCTCGACCAGCGAGTTCAAACGGGTCACCCGGCGGGTGCGGCTCGCGGAGTACCACGTGCTGCGGCAGCGGACCGGAGCCGCCCGGGGCGCGGAGTCCGCCGCGGGGAGGGGCTCGCGATGAGGCGCACCCGCTACGTCCCCTCCGGGCCGTATGCCCCGCCGGCCGGCGCGCATGAGCTGACCGTCACCTCGGCCGACGGCGCCCGGCTGCACGCGGAGCTGCACGGGCCCGCCGACCCCGCCGCTCCCGCCGTCGTCCTGGTGCACGGCTGGACCTGCTCGACCGCGTTCTGGGCGCCGGTCCTGCGGGAACTGGCCGCCGACCACCGGGTGATCCTGTACGACCAGCGCGGCCATGGCCGCAGTGCCGCCCCCGGCCCCGGCGGCTACAGCACCGAGGCGCTGGCCGACGACCTGGAGGCGGTGCTGGAGCAGACCCTGGAGCCGGGCCGCCGGGCCGTGGTCCTGGGCCACTCGATGGGTGGGATGACGGTGATGGCCGCCGCCGGCCGTCCGGCGCTGCGCGAGCGCGCCGCCGCCGTGGTGCTGTGCAGCACCGGCGCCTCCCGGCTGATCGAGCGGGCGCGCGTGGTGCCGCTGCGCTCCGATCGGCTACGGGCGCGGATCCATCGCGCGATCCTCGGCGCGCGGGTCCCCATGGGGCCGGTCACGCCCCTCGCCAAGCGTCTGCTGCGGTACGGGACGATGGGCCCGGGTTCCGCCCCCGCCATGGTGGAGGCCTGTGCGCAGATCGTGCACGCGTGCCCCCGCGCCGTGCGCGCCGCCTGGGCGCATGTCATGGGCGACCTCGATCTGGACGCCCGCGTCGGGCTGCTGACCATGCCGGCCGCCGTCATCGTCGGCACCGCCGACCGGCTGACCCCGCCCGAGCACGCCCACGCCATAGCGGCCGCGCTGCCGCACTGCACCGGCCTCACCGAGCTGCCCGGCCTCGGCCACATGACCCCCGTGGAGGACCCCGGGGCGGTGAGCCGCGTGGTCCGCCGCCTCGCCGCGGACCACGGGGGAGCCTCGCGAGGCCCCATGACCGACGGCGACCCCCACGCAGTTGAGGAGAAGACGACATGAGCGCGCGCGGGAGTCTGGAGGGCCGGGTCGCGGTGGTGACCGGCGCGGCACGGGGAATCGGCGAGCTGCTGGCGCGCAAACTGTCCGCGCGCGGTGCCCGGGTGGCGCTGGTGGGCCTGGAACCCGAGGAGCTGAAGCGGGTGTCGGAGCGGCTGCCCACCGACTCCGGCCACTGGCACGCCGATGTCACCGATCCGGAGGCGATGGCCCGGGTCGCGCGGGAAGTGGTGGAGCGCTTCGGCGCGGTGGACATCGTGTGCGCCAACGCCGGGGTGGCCACCGGCGGTCCGTTCCTGGACACCGACGAGACGGCCTGGCGGCGGGTGGTCGAGGTCAATCTGCTGGGCAGCGCCACCACGGCCCGCGCCTTCCTGCCCGCGCTGATCGCCAGCCGTGGCTATCTGCTGCAGATCGCCTCGCTCGCCGCGATCGCGCCCGCGCCGATGATGACCGCGTACTGCGCGTCCAAGGCGGGGGTCGAGGCGTTCGCGCACTGTCTGCGCGCCGAGGTGGGCCACCGGGGCGTAAGCGTCGGGGTCGGCTATCTCAGCTGGACCGACACGGACATGATGCGCGGCGCCGACCGGGACGAGCTGATGCGGGAGTTGCGGACGCGCATGCCGTGGCCCGCGGGGCGTACGTATCCCCTGGGTCCGGCCGTGGACCGGCTCGTCGCCGGGATGGAGCGGCGCTCGGCCCATGTGTACGCGCAGTGGTGGCTGCGTGGGACGCAGCCGTTGCGCGGTTGTCTGCCCGCCCTGATCGGGGCGGTGGGGCGGCGGGAGATGCGCAGGGTCGAACCCCGGCTGGCGGCCACCCGCGGTCAGCGCGGCCATCTCGTGGGCGAGGGCGGCGCGGCGGACGAGCGGGCGCGCGCCGCCCGTACGCAGCGTGACCGGTAACTGTCTGTCAACCGCGCTGACCTGGGAATTCGATGGGTGAGGTCGATCGAAATGCGGAGTATGTCCCTGCGTGTAACTCTGGTCGGGCCCGATCCCTTTCACCCGATGAGGAGTGACACAGATGGGGAAGGACGAGTTCAGCGAGAAGGCCCAGCAGGCCAAGCGCAAGGCGCAGGGCCAGCAGGGCCAGCAGGCCCAGCGGGGTCAGCAGGGGCAGCGAGGCCAGCAGGCCCAGCGGGGCCAGCGGGGTCAGGAGCCGCGCCGCGACCAGGACCGGCCCGAAAGCCGTGAACAGGCCGAGCGTATGGGCCGGGAGCGCCGCCAGCAGGGCATGGGCGACGAGATGCGGGACCAGGAGCCCTTCGAGGAGATGTAAGCCGTCTCGTCGACGGGGTAGTGAAGAGTGTGCGCGAGGGGGCGCATCCGTCAGGGGATGCGCCCCCGGCACGCATGAGTCAGCTCAGTTCATGCGCTCAACCGTCGCTCCGCGCTCAACCGTCGCCCCGCGGGGGGAGTTTCGGGCGTCGCCGGTCCGGTACCTGGCCATAGCCCGGTGGGGCCGCGGCCGGATGCCGTTCCAGCAGGTCCAGCGCCGTACGCACCGCGACCCCCAGCTGTGGATGGCGGCCCTCCGCCCAGTCCAGCGGGGAACGGGGCGCCGGGATGTCCGGCTCCACGCCATGGTTCTCGACCCCCCACCCGTAGGCGTCGAACCAGGCGGCGTTCATCGGCACCGTGATCGTCGTACCGTCGCCGAGCGGATGGCGGCCGGTCATGCCGACCACGCCGCCCCAGGTCCGCAGCCCCACCACCGGGCCGATGCCCTGGATCTTGAAGGCCGCGGTGATCATGTCGCCGTCGGAGGAGGTCGCCTCGTCCGCGACCGCGACGATCGGCCCGCGCGGCGCGTTGCTGGTGTACGACACCGGCTGGGCGTTGCGCGTGAGGTCCCAGCCCATCACGGTGCGGGTCAGCTTCTCGACCACCAGCTCGCTGATGTTGCCGCCCGCGTTCCCCCGGACGTCCACGATCAGCGCGGGGAACGACACCTCCCGGCGCAGGTCCCGGTTGAACTGCGCCCAGCCGGAGCCGCCCATGTCCGGGATGTGCAGATAGCCGCACCGCCCGTCGCTCAACTCCCGTACCACCGCCCGCCGCCTGGCCACCCAGTCCTGGTAGCGCAGCGGCCGCTCGTCGATCAGCGGGACGACCGCGACCCGGCGCGGCGGGCCCTCGCCGTCCGGGGCGGCGAAGGTCAGCTCGACGGTGGTGCCCCCCGCGGCGGTCAGCAGCGGACAGGGGCCGGCCACCGGATCCACCGGGCGCCCGTCGACATGGGTGAGCCGGGCGCCTTCGCGGATGCCGGAGCCCGCGAGCGGCGAGCGCGCCCGGGAGTCGGAGGACTCGCCGGGCAGGATGCGGGAGACCTGCCACGACCCGTCCTCGGTGGGTGTGAAGTCGGCGCCGAGCAGCCCGATGGGGCGCTGGTAGTGGGCCGGGCCCTCGTTGCGGCGCGCGGCCTGGACGTAGGCGTGCGAGGTGCCCAGTTCGCCCAGGACCTCGCGCAGCAGATCGGCGAACTCGTCCGGGGAGGCGACCCGTTCGACCAGCGGCCGGTACTGGCCGAGCACCCCGTCCCAGTCGACGCCGCACATGCCCGGCTCCCAGAAGTAGGCCCGGGTGATGCGACCCGCCTCCTGGTACGCCTGCCGCCACTCGGCCGCCGGGTCCACCGTGTGCTGGATGCGGCGCATGTCGATCTGGACCGTGGAGTCGCTGTCGCCCGACTCGGTGGCGGGCACCGCCCGCAGATCGCCGTCGTCGATGACGACGAGCCGGGAGCCGTCGCCGCTGACCCGGAACCAGTCCAGCTCGCTGGTGAGTTCGGTGCGCTTGGCCTTGGCCAGGTCGAAGTGTTCGAGGGTGGGGCGGTCGGAGGTGTCGGCGGGGTTGGCGAACGTCTCGCCGAGCGCGCCCGAGATCGGCCAGCGCAGCCACACCAGGCCGCCGCCGCTGACCGGCCACAGCGAGGAGTACTTGGAGGCGGCCACCGGGAAGGCGGTGACCCGGCTGGGCAGCCCCTCCACCTCGACGGTCACCGTGCCGTCGCCGTCCCCGCTCCCGCCCCCGTCGCCGTCGTCCGGGTCGAGCCCGCCCGCCGCCGGCCGGCCCTCGGGGGACAGGGCGAAGGGCGAGGGCGTGGCGGAGGACAGCGGTACGAGATAGGGGCGGCAGCCGAGCGGGAAGGACAGGTCGCCGGTGTGCACGTCGTAGACGGGGTCGAAGCCGCGCCAGGACAGGAAGGCGAGATAGCGGCCGTCGCTGGTGAAGACCGGTTCCTCGTCCTCGAACCGCCCGCTGGTCACGTCCACTATGGTCCGGTCCGTCAGCCGTGCGATCTTGATGGAGCGCAGGCTGCGCCCGATGCCGGGATGGGACCAGGCCAGCCAGGCCGAATCGGGTGAGAAGGCGAGGTCGGCGACCGGGCCGTTGAGTGACCGGACCAGCTCGGTGACCTCGCCGTCCCCGTCCGCGGAGGTGTCCACGAGCAGCAGCCGGCCGTCGTTGGCGGCGATGGCGAGCCGGTCGCCGTCGGGTGAGGGCTCCATCTCGTGCACCCGCCCCAGCCGGCCCGCGGCCAGCCGCCGTGGTTCGCCCGTCTCGCTCGCCCGCGGCAGATAGGCGATCTCGATCGCGTCCTCGCCCTCCGCGTCCGTCACATAGGCGACGCGCCCGCTGGAGCCCAGGATCTCGGGCATCCGCACCCGGACGCCCGGGGTGTCGGCGAGCGTGCGGGCGGGGCCGTCGCGGTGGGTGAGCCAGTACAGGCTGCCGCGTACGCACACCGCGCTCGCCCGGCCGGTGGTGTCCACGGACAGCGAGTCGACGTGGGAGGCGGCCGGCACCTGATAGGGCCGCCGCCCGGCGCGCGCCCCGCCGAGCCGAACCCGCAGCCGCCGGGGCTCGGCGTCCGGGCCGAGGTCGTCCACCAGCCACAGGTCCCCGGCGCACTGGTAGACGACGCGGCTGCCGTCGGTCGAGGCGTGGCGGGCGTAGAAGTCGTCGTGGTCGGTGTGGCGGCGCAGGCCGGTGCCGTCGGGCAGACAGGAGTAGAGGTTGCCGACGCCCTCGTGGTCGGAGAGGAAGGCGATGCGCCCGCCGACCACCATGACCGAGTCCAGATGGCCGTCGAGTTCGGGCAGCAGCCGGGTGCCGCCCAGCCACAGCCGGCCGGTCGCGCCGCCCCGGTAGCGCTTCCAGGAGGCGGGCTCGTGCGGCGGCTTGCCGGTGAGCAGCAGGGTGCGCCGCTCACCGTCCGGGCCCTGGTCGCCGACGGGGATGCCGGGCGCGGCGACGTTGGCCACGGCGATGTCGGCCACGGCGATGTCGGCCACCGGCCCCCAGGGCAGCCGGCTGCCGGGGCTGCCGTCGGTGGGCAGGCTGTAGGCCCAGGAGAAGTGCGAGAAGGGCTGGCCGTGCGAGGACACGGCGAGGATGTGGGAGGCGCCGTCCTGGTCGGGTGGCGTCCAGCCGCATACCCGGGCGTCCTCGCTGCCCCAGTAGGTCAGCCGCCGGGTGGGGCCGCCGTCCACGGGGGCGAGGTGGATCTCGGGGTCGAGGCTGCGCCAGTTCGTGTACGCGATGTGGGAGCCGTCGGGGGAGAAGCGGGGGTGACCCACCCGGGTCCGGTCGACGGTCAGCCGCCACGCCCGCCCGGGCGGCTCGCCGCGGGCGGTCAGCGGGGCGACCCACAGATCGTCCTCGGCGGCGAAGCACAGCAAGTCGCCGTGCAGATGCGGAAATCGCAGATACGCGCGGTCGGTGTCGCTGGTGTCCCTCACCTCATCCATGGTTTCGGCCCCGGTCCGGCAAAGCAACTCGGTTCTGTGACGCACACCACGAGCGAAACGACATGGTTTCGCTGTCGGGGTGGCCCGGGTGGTCGTATGGTTTGAAGAGTACGAAACCGTTTCGTTCGAAAGGGGAGCGCCATGCCGACGGCCCAGCCCGCCGACCAGCCGGTCGACGACCGGCCCACGGCCCGGGTCCGCCGCAGCCGGCTGTCCCCCGAGCGGGAGGGCGAGCTGTACGAGGCCGTGGTCGAGCTTCTCGGGGAGGTCGGGTACGACGCGCTGACGATGGACGCCGTCGCCGCGCGCACGCATTCCAGCAAGGCCACGCTCTACCGCCAATGGAAGAGCAAACCGCAGCTGGTGGCCTCCGCGCTGCGGCACACCAAGCCCGTTTCGCTCCAGGACGTCGACACCGGATCGCTGCGCGGCGACCTGCACGAGATCGTGCGGTGCACCGAGAGCGCCCGGGAGCGTGACGCGGCCCTGATGAGGGGGCTGGCCCAGGCGGTCCACACCAATCCGGACCTCCACCAGGCCCTCCGGGAGCTGCTGTTCCATCCCGAGTTGGACGCTCTCCAGGCGCTGCTGCGGCGCGCCGTCGACCGGGGCGAAGTGGCTCCGGACAGACCCGCCTTGGGTTACGTCGTGCACATGATGTGCGGCGCCCTCGTCGCCCGGTCGCTGATCGACGGCGAAGAGCCGGATGCCGCCTATCTCAGCGCCTACATCGACGCCGTGGTCCTCCCCGCCCTCGGCCTCTGACCCTCCCCACCCCGCACATACCCCATACGGACATACGGACCAGCCGGCGCGCCGCTCTCGTCGCCGGTCAGGTCACGCACACCTGCCAGCAGTGACACCGACTCGACGGGAGCATCTCTCCTCGTGGCCACGTTCCTTTATCAACTCGGCCGATTCGCCTTCCGGCGCCGCCGTTTCGTCGCCCTGATATGGGTGGCGCTCCTGGCCGTCGCCGGAGTCGGCGCCGCGACCGCCTCGCCCCCCGCCAACGACAGCTTCTCCATCCCTGGCACCGAGGCCCAGAAGGCCTTCGACCTCCTGGAGAAGCGTTTCCCCGGAGGCAACGCCGACGGCGCCACCGCCCGGGTGGTCTTCCGCGCGCCCCACGGCGAGAAGATGACCGACCCGGCCAACAAGGCCGTGGTCACGAAGACCGTCGCCGACCTCAAGGCCAGCTCCCCGCAGGTGGCCTCCGTCGCCGACCCGTACAAGGCCCGGGCCGTCTCCAAGGACGGCACCACCGCGTACATCCTGACCAGCTACAAGGTCAACGCCATGGAGCTGGAGGACACCGCCAAGGACGGCCTGGAGAAGGCCGGGGAGAAGGCGCAGAAGTCGGATCTCACCGTGGCGATCGGCGGTGACGCGCTCCAGGAGATGCCCGAGACCGGCTCCACCGAGATCATCGGCATCGTGATCTCCGCGATCGTCCTCGCCATCACCTTCGGCTCGCTGGTGGCCGCCGGACTTCCGCTGCTGACCGCGCTCATCGGCGTCGGCATCGGCATCTCCGGGATCACCGCGCTCGCCACCACCCTCGGGTTGTCCACCACGACCTCGACGCTGGCGATGATGATCGGCCTCGCGGTCGGCATCGACTACGCGCTCTTCATCGTCTCCCGCTACCGCGCCGAACTCGCCGAGGGCCGGACACGCGAGGAGGCCGCCGGGCGGGCCGTGGGCACCGCGGGCTCCGCGGTCGTCTTCGCCGGTCTCACCGTCGTCATCGCGCTGGTCGGTCTCGCGGTCGTCAACATCCCGATGCTGTCCAAGATGGGCTTCGCGGCGGCCGGCACGGTGGTCATCGCCGTCCTCATCGCGATCACCCTCATCCCCGCGCTGCTGGGCTTCGCGGGCAAGCGGGTGTACGGGCGCAAGGCGCGCGAGCGGATGGCGGAGGCGAAGGCCGCCGCCGCGGAGGGCGGCCAGGCGGAGGAGAAGCCCAACATGGGCACCCGCTGGGCCCGGTTCGTGCTGCGCCGCCCGGTGGCGGTGCTGCTGCTGGGCGTGCTCGGCCTCGGCGCCGCCGCGGTGCCCGCGCTCAGCCTGGAGCTGGGGCTGCCGGACGACGGTTCGCAGCCGGTCAGCAGCCAGAAGCGGCAGGCGTACGACATGATCTCCGACGGCTTCGGCCCGGGCTTCAACGGTCCGCTGATGGTGGTCGCCGACACCAAGGGCAGCGACGACCCCAAGGCCGCGGTGAACAAGGTGAGCAAGACCATCGCCGGTCTGGACGGCGTCGCGGCCGTCACCCCGGCGACGTTCAACAAGCCCGGCGACGCCGCGATGCTCACCGTCGTGCCGAAGTACAAGCCGAGCAGTGTCGACACCGAGAAGGTCGTCTCCGACATCCGGGACCACGCGGGCTCGTTCAAGTCCGACACCGGCGCCGAGGTGCTGGTGACCGGTCAGACCGCGATGAACATCGACATCTCGCAGAAGCTGAACGACGCGCTGCTGCCGTATCTGGCCCTGGTCGTCGGGCTGGCCTTCCTGCTGCTGATGATCGTCTTCCGGTCGATTCTGGTCCCGCTCAAGGCGGCGCTCGGCTTCCTGCTGTCCGTCGTCGCGGCGCTCGGCGCGGTGGTCGCGGTCTTCCAGTGGGGCTGGGCGGCGGACCTGTTCGGCGTCGAGGAGACCGGCCCGATCATGAGCATGATGCCAATCTTCATGATCGGTGTGGTGTTCGGGCTGGCCATGGACTACGAGGTCTTCCTGGTGACCCGGATGCGCGAGGCGTACATCCATGGCGAGCGCCCCGGTCAGGCCGTCGTCACCGGCTTCCGGCATGGCGCCCGGGTGGTCAGCGCGGCCGCCGTCATCATGATCAGCGTCTTCGCCGGGTTCATCGGCTCGTCCGAGGCGATGGTGAAGATGATCGGCTTCGGCCTGGCCACCGCGGTCCTCTTCGACGCCTTCGTGGTCCGCATGACCATCGTCCCGGCGGTGCTGGCGCTGCTCGGCAAGTCGGCGTGGTGGCTGCCGCGCTGGCTCGACAAGGCGCTGCCCAACGTGGACGTCGAGGGCGAGGGGCTGCGCAAGCAGCTCGGAGCGGACGCCGCGTCGGGAGGCGACGCGGACGCCGAGGGTTCCGAGAAGGACCCGGAGCTGAGCCGGGTGTAACCGGCGGACGCAGACGCCCAACACACGCCCCGGCGGCGGCTCTTCCCAGACGGGAGGGCCGCCGCCGGCGCTTTCGCGGGGTGGGCGCTCTTGCGAACGATGTGCAGGTAGGTCACCATCGAGCGGATACCCGCAGCTCAGGAGCGGAGCCCCGCCATGCATGTCCCCGATGGATTCATCGACGCCCCCGTGTCGGTGGCGACCGGTGCCGTCGCCGCCGCCGCGGTCGCCGTCAGCCTGCGCGGCGCGCGGCGCGAACTCGACGAGCAGGCGGCGCCGCTGGCCGGGCTGGTCGCGGCGTTCATCTTCGCCGTCCAGATGCTGAACTTCCCCGTCGCCGCGGGCACCAGCGGGCATCTGCTCGGCGGTGCGCTGGCCGCGATCCTCGTCGGCCCCTGTACGGGCGTGCTGTGCGTCTCCGTGGTGCTGCTCATGCAGGGCGTCCTCTTCGCGGACGGCGGCCTCACCGCGCTCGGCGTCAACATCACGGACATGGCGGTCGTCACCACGGTCGTCGCCTACGGAATCTTCCGCGCCGTGCTGAAGCTCGCCCCGAACCGGAGCCGCACGGTCACCGTCGCGTCCTTCGCCGCCGCCCTGGTCTCCGTCCCGGCCGCCGCCGTCGCCTTCACCGCGATCTACGCGCTGGGCGGGACGACCGATGTCGCGATCGGCAAAGTCTTCACCGCGATGGTCGGCGTGCATGTGCTGATCGGTATCGGCGAGGCGGCCATCACGGCCCTGACGGTCGGCGCCGTGATGGCCGTACGACCGGATCTCGTCCACGGCGCACGCGGCGTGACCGCGCGCCGCCTGGAACTCCGTACCAGCACGCCCGTGACCCCGGGCCGCACCCCGGCCCCGGCCTCGCCGACCGCGCCCGCCGGAGCCGCCGCGCCCGCCGCCGCCCGTACGGTCACGGCGGCACCCGCGGGCACGGACGCGGAAGCCCCCGCGGCCGCCGCACCGCGGCGCTCCGCGCGCCGGGTGTGGGCGGCCGGGCTCGGGGCCGCGCTGCTGTGCGCGGGCGTCGTCAGCTTCTACGCCTCCGCCAGCCCCGACGGGCTGGAGAAGGTCGCCCACGACAAGGGCATCGACCAGAAGACCGAGGACCACGCCGCCAAGGACTCCCCGCTCGCCGACTACGGCGTCAAGGACATCTCCAACCCCCGCCTCTCCGGCGGCCTCGCCGGGGTGATCGGGGTCGGCGCGACGCTCGCCGTGGGGACCGGGGTCTTCGTCGTCGTACGGCGGCGTCGGGCCGAGACCGACGCCGAGGCGCGCTGAGATGGGGGCGGGACACGCGCACACGCTCTACCGGGCGGGCCGCTCGCCGGTCCACACCCTCCCCCCGCACTGCAAGATCGCCGCCGTCTTCTGCTTCGTCCTCGTCGTCGTCGCGACGCCCCGCGAGGCGCTGTGGGCGTTCGGCCTGTACGCCGTGCTGCTGGCGGCGGTGGCGGCGACGGCCCGCATCCCGGCCGGGTTCCTGCTGAGGCGTCTGCTGATCGAGATCCCGTTCGTGGCCTTCGCCGTGCTGATGCCGTTCGTCGCGGAGGGCGCGCGGGTGGACGTACTCGGGCTGTCGCTCAGCGAGTCCGGGCTGTGGGGCGCCTGGAACATCCTGGCCAAGGGCACGCTCGGGGTCGCCGCGTCCGTCATCCTGGCGACCACGACCGAGCTGCGCGCCCTGCTGCTGGGGCTCCAGCGGCTGCGGATGCCGCCGCTGCTGGTGCAGATCGCGTCGTTCATGATCCGCTACGGGGACGTCATCACCGACGAGATGCGCCGGATGCGGATCGCCCGCCGCTCGCGCGGCTTCGAGGCGCGCGGGGTGCGGCAGTGGGGCGTGCTCGCGAAGTCGGCCGGAGCGCTGTTCATCCGCTCCTACGAGCGGGGCGAACGGGTCCACCTGGCGATGCTCAGCCGTGGCTACACGGGCACGATGCCGGTGATCGACGAGGTGACCGCGTCCCGGGCACAGTGGAGTTACGCCGCCGCACTTCCGCTGACCGCGCTGGCGGTCTGCCTGACCGGATGGATGCTCACATGACCTCCGCCCCGCCGTCCCTCCAGGTGTCCGGCCTCGCCTACGCCTACCCCGACGGCCACCAGGCGCTCTTCGGCGTCGAGCTGACCGTGGCGCGCGGTGAGCGGGTGGCGCTGCTCGGCCCCAACGGGGCGGGCAAGACCACCCTCGTGCTGCATCTGAACGGCATCCTGGAGGCGGGCGCCGGATCGGTCACGGTCGCCGGGCTGCCGGTGACCAAGCCGAACGTGGCCGAGATCCGCCGCCGGGTGGGCATCGTCTTCCAGGACCCGGACGACCAGCTGTTCATGCCGACCGTGCGCGAGGACGTGGCGTTCGGCCCGGCCGCCGCCGGGATGCGCGGCGCGGAGCTGGCGGAGCGGGTCCACCGGGCCCTGGACCGGGTGGGGATGGCCGAGTTCGCGGACCGGCCGCCGCACCATCTGTCCTTCGGGCAGCGCCGGCGGGTGGCGGTCGCGACCGTGCTGGCCATGGAGCCGGAGATCCTCGTCCTGGACGAGCCCTCCTCCAACCTGGACCCGGCCTCGCGCCGCGAACTGGCCGACATCCTGCGCTCCCTGGACGTCACCGTGCTGATGGTCACCCACGACCTGCCGTACGCGCTGGAGCTGTGCCCGCGGTCCGTGGTGCTCAGCGGGGGAGTGATCGCGGCCGACGGGGGTACCCAGGACCTGCTGTGCGACCAGGAGCTGATGCGGGAGCACCGGCTGGAGCTGCCCTTCGGCTTCGACCCCCGCTCGGTGACGGCCCCGGTCTGACGTCCCGGCCGGGCTCGTTGCACCATAAGGACGGCAGCACGGTCGGATCGGCAGGGTGGGAGTCGGATCAGTGGTGGACGTCCAGGGCACGGTGGCCGACGGATTCGAACCGGTCCGGGACGCCTTCGCGGACAACTTCGCGAAGCGCGGCGAGCGCGGCGCGGCCATCGTCCTCTACCGGGACGGGGAGAAGGCCGTCGACCTGTGGGGCGGTACGAAGGACCCGGCCGAGGACGGTGACGGCGAGCCGTGGGCCCAGGACACCGCGCAGGTCGTCCGCTCCGTCACCAAGGGCGTCGCCTCCGCCGTACCGCTGCTGCTCCACCAGCGCGGCCAGCTCGACCTGGACGGCCGGGTCGGCACGTACTGGCCGGAGTTCAAGGAGAACGGCAAGGAACGGGTGCTGGTGCGGCATCTGCTCGCCCACCGCGCCGGGATCCCCGCCCTCGACACCCCGCTGACCCCGGACGAGGCCATCGACGGCATATCCGGGCCGCGGGCCGTCGCCGCCCAGCGCCCCGACTGGGAGCCCGGCACGGCCCACGGCTACCACGCACAGACCTACAGCTGGCTGCTGAGCGAGCTGGTGCGACGGGTCACCGGGCGCACCATCGGCCGCTGGATCGCGGAGGAGATCGCCCGGCCGCTCGCCCTGGACCTGTGGCTCGGGCTCCCCGAGGAGCAGCTGGACCGGGTCGGCCGGATCGGCTCGGTGGAGGCGCCGGCCGCGCCCGCCGCGCAGGGGCTGCGGCTGCGGCCCAAGCGGTCGGTGGCCGAGGCGTACGCCGACCCGGAGTCGCTGACCCGGCGCGCGTTCGGCGCGATCAGCCCGGTGCCCGACGAGAACGACCCGGCCTACCTCGCCGCCGGGCTGCCCGCCTCCGGCGGGGTCGCCACCGCCGACGCGCTGGCCCGCTTCTACGCCGCGCTGATCGGCCCGCTGCCGTCGGCGCGCACGGCCCGCGCGGGCGGCCGCCTCTTCGCCCCGGCGACGCTGACCCTGGCCCGTACGGAGGAGTCCACCGGGCCGGACCGGGTGCTGGTGGTCGGCACCCGCTTCGGGCTCGGCTACATGCTGCACGGCCCGGCCTGCCCGCTGCTGGGCCCGGGCTCCTTCGGCCACCCGGGGCGGGGCGGCTCGCTCGCCTTCGCCGACCCCGAGGCGCGGATCGGCTTCGCGTACGTCACCAACGGCATGCAGCGCGGCGTCACCGCCGACCCGCGGGCGCAGGCCCTGGTACGCGCCCTACGGACGGCGCTGACGGCCCGGGAGACATAGGCGGGCCCTCCGGGGCTTGAGGGCACAGCGCCGCCAATGCGGCCCGGGAAGTGTCACCCGCACCCTCGCCGACCACGGCGTCGGCCCGCGGCGTCCCCTTCGGCCTCGTCGTCCCCGGCACCATCCGCACCCCCGGATGGGACGGCTGGGAGGACGCGCTGCGCCGCGCCGCCGGCGCCTGCCCCCTCGGCCGGGTCGGCGAACCGGCCGACCACTCAGCCCGGTGCTTGGTGAGGTCGTGCACAAGGTTCAGGGTGAGCGCGTTGATCCGGTTGCCTGGTCGCGCGAAGGCGAGCAGCGCGGTCAGGCCCTCGCGGTCCATGTTCGCGCCGGTGGGTTTGTCGGCGAACTCGGCGTTGTAACCCGGCCCGCGCCTCTGACTCCCGCGCAGACGTCCAGATGTACTGCCTCTCTCCTGTGACCTATCTGGTCGTGCTTGATTCTCCCGTGGCGACGGTCCCGGACTTGGTGTCGCCGATTGCCCATTCGGCCTTGGCAGACGGGGCCTGAGGGGGACCGAGACCGAGGCACCGCAGCAACGGGCTGGTCATGATGGTCGTCGCCAGCGCGATGATGGTAAGGACACCCAGGAGGGACTGATCAATGATCTTGGCTTGATAACCGATCTGCAGGACGACGAGCTCGGTGAGACCCCGGGAGTTGAGCAGGACACCGAGGGCGAGGGCCGGCCGCCAGTTCATACCAGTCAGCACAGCGCACAGGGTGGGGCCAGCGATCTTGGCAGTGACAGCAGTGGTGAGGAGGATCGCGAGCGTGATGAGCGTGGTTCCGTTCCAGTGCAGCGTGCCGAGGTCGATGGTGAGGCCGAAGGTGAAGAAGAAGAACGGCAGCAACAGGGTCTTGACGATGCTGGCCATGCGGTCTGCGACAACGACGGCGCCATGATTCCCAGTTGGCCATGCGAGACCGACGAGCAGAGCACCGATGAGTTGATGGACACCTATGGCCGCGGTCAAGGCAGAGGCCGCCGCGACACCGACGGCGAGAAATACCGCGGCCGTGGAGTGGAAGCGCTCACCACCCTCGTTTTCCGTCCACCTCGACAGGACCACGCGCAGCGGGCCGAGGAAGAGGGTGGCAACCGCAGCGAGCACGAGGACGTTTACGACCAGCTGAGTGGGATTCGAGCCATGTGCCAGGGTCAGGATCGCGGCCAGTAACAGCCAGCTGCCGCCGTCACCCACCGCGGCAGCGAACAGGCTCAGTTGGCCGGGGCGCGTGTAAGTGAGGCGGAGGTCCATCAGGATGCGGGCGAGTACGGGGAACGCCGTGATACTCAGAGCGCATCCGAGGAAGAGCACGAAGGCGAGGGGCTGTCCTCCGGCGGGGGTGTAGGTGTCCAGCAGGGGAAGGGCGGCGGCGGTGCCGGCAGCGAACGGCACCAGCAAGGATGCCTGGCTTACCAGGAGGGCCTGCTTGGCCGCGCCATGGAGGCGGACTCCGGCCAGTTCTCGGCCAACTCCGAACATGAAGAGCACCAGCCCCAGTTGAGCGAGTCCGCTCAGCATCGGCAGTACCGGTTCGGGGAAGAGCCAGTCGGCGGCGGCTGGGGCGGCACGCCCGAGAAGAGACGGGCCCGTGGCCAGCCCCGCGCAGATCTCACCGATTACCGGCGGTTGTCCGAGATGGCGGGCGGCGATGCCGCCCAGGTGCGCGACGGCCAGGACCACGGCGACACTGACAAAGAAGTGGCCGGTAGTGCCCAGCCCGTGCGGCGGTGTTCCATAGGCTGTCTGTGCGCTCCCGAGGCCGACGTGGGCACTGACGAACCCGATCAGGGCGAGCGGCCCGATCACAACTGAGGCGAGCGCTGTCCGTGAACTCCATTTCTTGGAAGTTCTCTTGGATGTCAAGGGTTCCATTCTCGCCAACTCCCACCAGCGGTGTGATACGGAACAATTGATTCCGAATGATTCGTCGAGGGTGTGGAATTAGCCAAGGTGGCTAATTTTGGAGCCCGTCGAGGCGTGATGCCGCGGCGCATGGGGCAGTACATCGCATCGAATAACGGCTTGACATTGGAGCGAGATGAAGATCACACTCTCTCTCGGTCGAGGTTCAATATCCCTGCCGGTCGTGTAGTGTCCATGTCGCCAACGAGCCAGTCCGGTCTAATGAATTTGCACGCCGTCCCCTAATGGAGCGTTGTGTCCAAAGATCGAGATTCGCGCCACCCGGCTGAGGATGCAGAACCCTGCGCAACACTCGTCGAGTTATTCTCCCAAGTTGCTTCGAGCGCACCCGCCGCTATCGCGCTGCGCGTTGGCGAGGAAAACATTCCATATGGCCTTCTTCATTCCTGGGCGGAGAGTATCGCAGATGTTCTGCATGCCTCTGGGGTGAGGAGGGGGGACCGGGTCGCACTGCGCATTCCGCCAGGTGCGAACGCTATCGCGGCAATGATGGGAATCCTCAGAGTCGGAGCGGCCTACGTTCCCCTGGATATCCGCAATCCACCCTCACGCAACGAGTTCATCGTCTCCGATAGCCAGGTGGTCGCCTTGGTCGGAGATCCCGGGGGCGCGTCGGTGCCTGCACGGCCGGTGATCGCTGAGGAGAGTGTGGCTGCGCTGCGGGGGCGGCGCGCGATGAAGGAGCCCCGGCCGGATCCACCCGGTCCTCAAGATGTCGCGTACATCATCTACACCTCTGGCACGACAGGCCGTCCCAAGGGCGTCCCCATCCGGCACAGTAACGTCACCAGTCTTTTCGCGGCCACCTCCGATCTGTTCTCCTTCTCCGCTGACGACCGCTGGCTGCTCTTCCACTCCATGGCCTTCGACTTCTCGGTCTGGGAGATATGGGGCGCATTGTCGACCGGTGCAGAACTGGTGGTCCTGCCGTACTGGACGGCCCGCACCCCGGCCGAGACCGTCCGGGTCATACGGGAACGGGGCATTACCGTGCTGAACCAGACGCCAACCGCCTTCAGCGCGCTCTCCACCGCCGTACTGGAGGACGGCATCGACCTGACCGACCTGCGGTACATCGTCTTCGGCGGGGAAAAGCTCACACCAGCGTTGGTGCGGCCCTGGGTGAAGCGCTTCGGCCTGGAACGGCCGCGCTTGGTCAACATGTACGGCATCACCGAGACCACGGTGCACTCCACGTTCCGCCAACTGACCGAGAGCGACGTAGCGGCGGAGGAGTCGGTCATCGGTCAGCCGCTGCCCGGCTTCACCTCCCGGGTCGTCACCGAAGACGGGCAGAACGCCGGACCGGGCGACGAGGGCGAGCTGTGGTTGGCCGGCCCCCAGGTCAGCGAGGGCTACCTCAACCGGCCGGAGCTCAATGCCGAACGCTTCACCACCGCCCCCGCACCGGATGGTGGGCAGCCGTCCCCGCGCTACTACCGATCCGGTGATCTGGTGAGCCGGCGGATCGGGGGTGACCTTGTCTACCTGGGCCGGGCCGACCTGCAGGTGAAGCTCCGCGGTCATCGCATCGAACTCAGCGACGTGGAGGCCGCGGTGCGTGCCCACCCCGATGTGGCCGACTCGGTGGTGTGGACGCGGGAGTTCTCACCGGGTGATAGCCGACTGGTGTGCGCCTACACGACACGTGCCGCTCAGGACGGGGTGGTGCCTGACGCCCGTGCACTGCGCAGCCACGTGAAGGCTTTGCTGCCGTCGTACATGCAGCCCGCGCTTTACTTCGCGCTGCCGGAGCTGCCTCGCACCATCAATGGAAAGGCCGACCGGGCCGCCGTAGCCCGGGCATTCGAGGAAGGGAGATGACGGAATGCGGGAAACCCTGAGCGAGGCCCCAAAGAGGGGGAGCGCCGAGGAGGTACAGCAGCTGACTCTGGAATGGGTCGCCGAGTTGCTTGAGGAGCCACAGGCACGCCCCGAGGACAACTTCCTGGACCTGGGCGGGCACTCCATGCTCGCCCTGCAACTGAGCCAGCGGGCGAAGAAACACTTTGGCGCCGAATACGACATCAAGGTGCTCTTCGAGGGGAGTGTCGCCGAGGCTGCGGCCGATCTGGCCGCACGCGTGGCACAAGGCTAAAGCAAGTCCTCCTCACGCCCGAGACAGCCCTATGAGCAGCACACCAGCCGAAGCGAGGGACGGGGACGCATGAGTACAAGTCAGCAGACGGACTTCCGGCTCGGAACCGAAGAGCTTGAAAAATTTGAGCGCGACGGCTTCATCGGTCCCATCAAGATATATGAGCCGGAGGAAATGGAGGAGCGGTGGAACAGCATCCGGCGCCTGTTGCCGGACCGGTCCCGCGCCATCTATCCCGATGATGCGCTCGGGGCCGTCACGAACATCTCCAACTACGACCGCCACCTCGACGTCGACCTGCTCTCCGAGCACATCATGAACCAGCGGATCGTTGACCGAGTGGCCTCAATCCTCGGCCCCGACGTCCTGTGCTGGCGCACGGAGTTCTTCCCCAAGTACCCGGGGGACGAGGGGACCGACTGGCACCAGGCGGCCACCTTCGCCAACGCCAGCAAGAAGCCGCAGATCATGTGGCCGTCGAAGGACGGGCAGCCCGCTTTCGGCGGCACCATCACCGTGTGGACGGCGTTCACCGACTCGACGCTGGAGAACGGCTGCCTCCAGCTGATGCCCGGTACTCACCGGCACATGAACTACGACGAGTCGCAGCCCATGGCCTACGACCCCAATGCCATCAACAGCCGTGAGAAGGAAGGCGTCAAGCGCGGCTTCTTCGGCTACGACTACCGCCAACTGCAGAAAGACCCGAACTGGAAGCCCGACGAGTCCCAGGCGTTCCCACTGGTCATGAAGAAGGGCGAGTGCGTCATCTTCTGGTCGACCCTGATGCACGCCTCGCTGCCGCACACCGGTAGCGGCAAGGACTACCGCATGGGCTTCGCTGCCCGCTACGTGCCTACTCAGGTGCACGTGTACCCGGGGACGGAGACCGTGGCGGAGTACGGCGGCGGCATCCCGCTGGACAACTACGGCGCTGTCGTCGTCAGCGGAGAGGACACCTACGGCATCAACCGCATCGCCAAGGAGAGTCGGACGGGTTATGCCTTCACCCCGCGGCGCTTCTGAGAGTCTGTGATAGTTGGGGCGGCCCGCCGGCGCGGGCCTCCCCAACTGACAAGCCAGTAAACCTACTTTCCAGGGAACTCCGTTGCAGCAGCGCCACATCTACCTCGAAGACACGTACCACTTCACCGTTCTCACGAAGGTGGTCGACGCCGGAAGCAGTGAGCTCGGCAACTGGCTCACGCTGCAGGACAACATCTTCCACCCTCAAGGCGGCGGACAGCCGAGCGACGTGGGAACGGTCGATGAGGCGCCGGTGCGTCCCTTCAAGGCACCCGCGTCGGAGGAACACGTCGTACGACTCTCGTGCGATAGGCCCTTCGCCGTGGGCGACGAGGTGACGAGCGCTGTCGACCCCGAAGCGCGCCGCCTTCACGCGGCCCTCCACACCTGCGGCCATGTCGTGGACGGGTTCGTACGGGAACTCGGCTTCCGCCACCGGGTGAGCAACCACTTCCCTGGGCAGGCCCGCATCGAGTTCGACGCCGGCCAGGACAAGCCCGACCTGCAGCAACTGGCGGCAACTGTGGAGGAGCGCACCCAGCAGGCCATCGAGGCCGATCGCAAGGTTTATGCGTGCGATCGCGGTGACCTGCGCATCATCGGTATCGACGGCTTGCACGAGGACCCGTGCGGCGGCACCCACGTCGGCTCGTTGGGGCAGCTCACGGGCTTCTCATTGCGTTCGGTCAAGGTCAAGGGCGGCGTTCTGAAGGTGGGGTACGTCGTTGAGCACGCCTGACCGCGCCAAAGCGAGCCTGGCTGCCGCACGGGCGGATGTCATCGACGAGGTTGGCCCCGGTGCCCGGGCCGCAGGGGCGCCCACCCCCGGCACCCGCCCGGCCAGGAACTGGCTCACCGATGTCGGCGTGCTGGGTGTGGCGGTTGTATGGGGCTCCACCTACGTAGCGATGCAGTGGTCGGGGCGGTTCATCTCCGTCCCGGCCTTCCTCTTCTTACGCTTCGCGATCGGCGCCCTGGCCATCATGCTCCTGTCACTTCGCGTGTGGCGCGGAGTCACCCGTGAGGAGGTGTCACTGGGCGTTTTGTTCGGGTGCCTGCTCTTCGGCATCCTCTTCCTGGAGACACTTGGGGTCCGTTACACCCTGGCGTCCAACGCCGGTTTCCTGATCTCTTTGTCGGTGATGCTGGTCCCGCTGATCGAGCGGATCTTCCTCCGGGCGCGGGTCGCCCGGAGCATCTACCCGCTGGCGCTGCTGTCTCTCGCGGGCTGCGCGCTGCTCACACTCGACCGCGGGCTCTCGGTGCGGAGCGGCGACCTGATCATCCTAGCTGCCGCGGTCATCCGAGCCTCGCAGATCGTGCTCTTCGGGTCACGGGCGAAGGGCCGCGAGGTGTCACTCCTTCGAGTGACAGGTATCGAGCTCTGGGTAGTCGCGTTCGGCGGGCTGCTGCTGTCGCTCGCGCAGCCGAGACAGTCCTGGCACGAGGTGACGCACCTGCCAGGTAACGCGTGGCTGGTCATCGGGTACCTCGGCGTGGCCGGCACCGCGTTCGCGTTTCTTACGCAACTGCACGCCGCACGGGTGTCGAGCCCGACTCGGGTGGGCCTGGTGCTGTCCACCGAGCCGTTCTTCGCCGCGGTTTTCGCGGTCGTACTGCTCAGCGAACACCTCAGCGCGATCCAACTGATCGGAGGAGGGGTCGTGTTGTTGTCGGCCTATCTGGGACGCTGGGTGGATGCCCGGCGGCCCCAGTCCCCATCGGCACCGGAGGTCATGGAGTGAGTCGGCTACCGCTGGTCCTGCTCCACCATTCGGGCGGTACCGCTCAGGTCTTCGACGAACTCGTCCGCGCGCTCCCGGCGTCGGTCGAGCCCATCCGCCTGGAACTGCCCGGCCGAGGCCGTCGCTGGCGGGAGGCCCCGATCCACACTGCCGCGGACGCGGTGAGCGACCTCGCCGAGTGTTTGGCGAAGACTGGTGTGACGGGTGAGTTCGCGATCTTCGGCCACAGCATGGGGGCCTACCTCGGCCTGGCGCTGGCCGCGAGGCTGGAGCACGAACCCGGACAGGTACAGTGCTCGACGCTGTTCGCCTCCGCGAACGCCGGCCCGCTCCACGCCCAGCCGCTGTTCGACGGCGATCCTCTGCGGGCTGACGACGAAGAGGTCCTGCGCGTCGCGGCTCGTTTCGGAGGGATGGACCCGCAGATCCTGGAGCACGAGCAGTTACGGCAACGCGCGGCGCAGTTGCTGCGGGCGGACTTCGCCATATGTGACTCCTTCGTGCGCACGCTCCGGGGTACGAAGACGGAGAGTCAGCTGGTGGTGTGCTGCGGGACGCAGGACATCTTCACCGATGACCAGTTGGATGCTTGGCGGCTGAGTTCCGCAGCGAATACGGAGATCGTGCGCTTCTCTGGCGATCATTTTTACCTCGGCAGTCAGGCGGAGGCGGTGTCCCGGACAGTCGCTTCCCGGCTGAGGGACAAATCTGCCGAGCTGGTTCCCACCACGTCGGGGCGTAAGGAAGACTCTTCCCTCTGCGGTAAGTGATCGTTGGTAGGTCTGTCGCGCTGGCCGCTGTGCATTCGCGTCGCGGCCAGCGTGGCGCGCGTTCCGCCGTGCACCGGGCGGGCGCGGAATCACCGCGCCCGCCCGGCTCCTCAAGCCGTGTGCGGCCGTACGGGCGTCAGCCGCCCGCCCGCAGCAGCGCGGCCACGATCGGGCCCGCCGTGTCGCCGCCGTGGCCTCCCTCGGGGACCACACCGGCGGCCGCGAGGTCGCCGTTGTAGGCGGTGAACCAGCCGTTCGGCTTCTCCTGGTTGTCGACCTCGGCCGAACCGGTCTTGGCGCCGAAGTCGCCGCTCATCCCGGACATCGCCTCGGCGGCCGTGCCCGAAGTGGCGGTCAGGTGCATCAGCTTGCGCAGCTGGTCCTTGGTGCTCGACTTCATCGTCTTGCTCGCCTTGGCCAGCGTCCGGTTGTCCACCGACGGCGCGACCAGGTACGGCTGCCGGAAGGTGCCGGTGGAGGCCGTGGCCGAGACCGACGCCATGTTGAGCGGGTTCATCCGCACCCCGCCCTGCCCGATCAGCGACGCGGCCTTGGAGGCGGCGGACTGGACCGGCACGGCACCGTCGAAGGTGGGCACGCCGGTCTGCCAGTTGAGGCCGATGCCGAAGACGTCACGGGCCTCCTTCGTCAGATCGTCGTCCTTCAGCTTCGGCGCCTGGCTGATGAAGGCGGTGTTGCAGGAACGGGCGAAGCTCTGCTCGAACGTGCCGTTCTTGATCTCGAACTTCTTGTCGTTCTGGAACTTCCAGCCGCCGTAACTGAAGTACTTCGGGCACGGATGCGCCTTGCCGTACGCGGCCAGACCCTTGTCGATCAGCGTCGCCGAGGTGATGACCTTCATGGTCGAGCCCGGTGCGTACGAGCCCTGGAGTGCCGGGTTGAAGCCGCTCGCGGGGGAGTTGGCCACCGCCAGGATCTCACCGGTGCTCGGCTTGACGGCCACGACCGACGCCTTGCTCTTCTTGCTCACCTGCTGTTCGGCGGTGCGCTGGAGCTTCGCGTCGATCGTCGTCTTCAGCGTGCCCGGAGTGCCCTTGGAGAGCACCTTCAGCGTCTCGTCGGGGGACTTGGAGCCCTTGGCGCGGGAGATGAAGGTCTCCACGCCCGCCTTGCCGCCGGCCTTCTTGCCGTACCGCTCGCGCAGCCCGGACAGCACCCCCTTGAGGGTGGGGTGGTCGGAGGCGGTCAGCTCCGTGCCGTCCCGGTCGACGGCCTTGATCGGCGGGGCCTCGGACTCGCCGGTCTTCAGGGTGTCGCCCTTGCCCAGCTTGGGGTGGACGACCGAGGGCTGCCAGTCGACGACCGGCTTGCCCGTCTTGGTGTCGCGGGTCACGGACAGCGAGGATTCATACGTCCAGGGGACGCTGCTCTCACCGCTGTACGCGATCCGGGCGTTGACCGAGAACGGCACCTTGGCGCCGCTGGCCTGTCCCGGATTCAGCTCCACCTTGTCGATATGGGCCTTCTTGCGGTAGCCGCTCAGCGCCGCGGTGGCCGCGTCGCTGTCGTCCGTCAGGGCGGCGGCCTTCGCCGTCTCGCCCGCCGACCAGGCCGCCAGGAACTCGCGGGCGGTGGTCTTGACCTCGGTCGCGCTGGGCGGACCGGTCTTCACCTTCTTCACGTCGTTCTTTTCGTCGCCCGACGCCCCGGCGTTCGCGCCGTCCTTGGAACCCGACGAGTCATCCTGGCCGCTGCCGCAGCCGGCAACACTGACGACCATGGCGGCGAACACCGCACTGACGATCGCGGCTCTCGCGCCACTCCGCATGCAGAACCCCCACTGTGTTCTTCGAGTCCCCCCACCGGTGCGGTGGGGGCCGCGGTCCGACGCACTCTACCGGCATCGTGTGAACCCGCCGCGACCGCTGGCGGAAGCGCTCCCTCCGGGGGCCGGGGCCGGGGGCCGGGGCCGGGGTCAGATCCAGGTGTCCAGCCACATGCGGGCCCGCCAGGCGTCCATCGGCATCGTCTGGCCCGTGTACAGCGGGAAGAAGTAGATGAAGTTCCAGATGATGAGCAGGACGAGCGCGCCCGCGCCGACCGCGCCCACCACCCGCCGGGTCTCGGTGGCCCCCGGCGGACCCAGCATCGCGCCGACCATCATGGCCACCGCCAGGCACAGGAACGGCACGAACACCACGGCGTAGAAGGAGAAGATCGTGCGTTCCTGGTAGAGGAACCACGGCAGATACCCGGCCGCGATCCCGCCCAGGACGGCTCCCGCCCGCCAGTCGCGCCGCAGCGCCCACCGGAACAGCAGGTAGAGCACGGCGAAGCAGGCCGCCCACCACAGCAGCGGGGTGCCCAGGGCCAGCACCTCGCGCGCGCACTTCTCGGCGGCGTCCTTGGGGCAGCCCTCCTGTCCGGCCCGCGGCGACTCGTAGAAGTACGAGACCGGCCGGGACTGGACCAGCCAGCTCCACGGGTTGGACTGGTAGACGTGCGGCGAATCCAGGCCCACATGGAACTTGTAGACCTCGGTCTCGTAGTGCCACAGGCTGCGCAGCGGGTTGAGCAGCCAGTCGAAGGCGCCGCCGGTGCCGTAGCCGCCGCCGTCCGGCTTCGGCGACTCGGACCAGTGGCGGAAGTAGCCGCTGTGCTGCCAGCCGTGCGCCCGGCTGAAGCTGCCGCTCGCGGTGAACCAGCCCGTCCAGGAGACGATGTAGGTGACGATCGCCACAGGCACCGTCGACAGGAACGCCCACGGCAGATCCCGGCGCAGCACCGTCCGGTAGGGGCGCGGGGCGCCAGCGGTGCGGCGCGCGCCGACGTCCCACAGGACGGCCATGAGGCCGAAGACCGCGAGCACGTACAGCCCGTTCCACTTGGTGCCGATGGCCAGGCCCAGCAGCACCCCGGCCGCGATCCGCCACGGCCGCGCGCCCAGCTTCAGGCCCCAGCCGACCGTCGCGTCGGGCCGGGCGGAGCCGTCCTCGCCGGCCGGAAGCGCGGCCGCGAGCCGGGCCCGGGCCTTGTCCCGGTCGATGAGCAGGGCGCCGAAGGCGGCCAGCACGAAGAACATCAGCACCAGGTCGAGCAGGGCTGTGCGGCTCATCACATAGTGCAGGCCGTCCACCGCCATCAGCGCGCCCGCCAGGCAGCCGAGGAACGTCGAGCGGAACAGCCGCCGCCCGATCCGGCACAGCATGAGCACCGACAGGGTGCCGAGCAGGGCGACCATGAACCGCCAGCCGAAGGGGTGCAGCCCGAAGAACTGCTCGCCGAGGCCGATGACCCACTTGCCGACCGGCGGGTGGACCACATAGGACGCGGCGTCGCTGAGTGGGATGTGCTGCGGTGTGTCGAGGATCTTGTCGTTGGCGGTCTTGGGCCAGGTGCCTTCGTACCCGAACCGCCAGATCGACCAGGCGTCCTTGGCGTAGTACGTCTCGTCGAATATGACGTTGTCCGGGCTGCCGAGGCGCCAGAAGCGGGTCAGCCCGGCGACGAGCGCGACCAGCAGAGGCCCGCCCCAGCCGCTCCAGCGGGCGATTCTGGCCGCCACCGCGGGGGTCGCCCCGAGCGTCTCCCACAGCCGGGTGCCCGGCTCCTGGTAGGGCGGGACGAGCCGTTCCCGTACGCCGGGCCGGGAGTGGCCCGCGTATCCGAAACGGCGCAGCCGACGCTGCCAGGCCGGCGGGTGCTGGCCGGCGGCTCGCCCCGGCTGGGCGTGGGTCGCGGTGTCACTGCTCACCGGGCCATCGTAGGGAAGCGGCCTGTGCGTGTGGCGTGGATCAGGTGGTGTCTCGCGGAAGCGGCGGCCGACGCGGCGGAAACGGGGGGCTGCGAGGATGGCCGGGTGACTGGAACGCTCGTACTCGCAGGGACCCCCATCGGCGACACCGCGGACGCGCCCCCGCGGCTGGCCGCCGAGCTGGTGGCGGCCGATGTGATCGCCGCCGAGGACACCCGGCGGCTGCGCCGGCTCACCCAGGCGCTGGACGTCCAGCCGGGCGGCCGGGTGGTGTCGTACTTCGAGGGCAACGAGTCGGCGCGCACCCCCGAGCTGGTCGACGCGCTGGCGGGCGGTGCCCGGGTGCTGCTGGTCACCGACGCGGGCATGCCGTCGGTCTCCGACCCCGGCTACCGGCTGGTCGCCGCCGCCGTGGAGCGCGGCATCGCGGTCACCGCGGTGCCCGGCCCGTCCGCCGTGCTCACCGCGCTGGCCGTCTCCGGGCTGCCGGTGGACCGCTTCTGCTTCGAGGGCTTCCCGCCGCGCAAGGCGGGGGAGCGGCTGGGACGGCTGCGCGAGGCCGCGGGCGAGCGCCGCACCCTGGTCTACTTCGAGGCCCCGCACCGGCTGGCCGACACCCTGGCCGCCATGGCGGAGGTGTTCGGCGCGGACCGGCGGGCCGCGGTGTGCCGGGAGCTGACCAAGACCTACGAAGAGGTCCGGCGCGGCCCGCTGGAGGAGCTGGCGGCCTGGGCGGCGGAGGGCGTACGGGGTGAGATCACCATCGTCGTCGAAGGCGCCGCCGAACCGGGCCCCGACGAGGCCGGACCCGCCGAGCTGGCCCGCCGGGTCGCGGTGCGCGAGGCGGCCGGTGAGCGCCGCAAGGATGCCATCGCGGCGGTCGCGCAGGCCGCCGGCATACCCAAACGAGTGGTGTTCGACGCGGTCGTGGCGGCAAAGAACGCGGGCGCGGACGGGCCACGCGAAGGTAAAGCGCACCACTGAAAGGCAAAGGGCAGACCTGCCGATCGGGCGGTTTCGATAGTGCACAGCTAAATCTGCGCCAAAGAGAGGGAAGACCTGCTGCGATCCAGCCGGGAAAAGCGTCCACTGGAGGAGAAGCGCGGGGACGAACCAATCCCGGAAGACTTGTCCTGCGGACAAGAGGAGCTGCCATGAGCGATATAGCGGGAGCCTCGAACGGCGTGCACCCGATAACCCGTCCCACCGAGGGCCCGGACGGCGGCGAGGTGGCCCACGAGGCCTACGCCTTCGCCTGCATGAAGTGCGGGCACGGCTGGGAACGGTCGTACGACATCGAACACCACGTGGACGGCGAGGGCCGGTCCTTCGTCGTGTACTTCACCGGCGGAAGTCGCGTCCCGTCTCCGCTGACGAGCCCCGACTGCGTCAACTGCGGTGCGCATCTGGTGCGCATCATGCGCTCGGGCCAGGTCTCGTCGGTCCTGGAGAGCGCGCGGCGCGCGCGCCCCGTACCGGAGACGAGGCCGGACGGCGAGGCGGACACCGCGAGCCCCACGCGGCGGCGTGGGCACCACTGGCACCTGTCGGATCTCCTGCACCCTTTTTCGCACCATCGCAAATGAGCCGGGTCAGGGTCAGCTGAGCGGCCAGGTGTGATTCACCCGACATTCATCGGCATTTATAGAATCACGCCCATGGCGCAATCAGCATCGACCCACGGCGGCAGCGGCGGAACGGGAAGCGGGAAGAACAACGGCGGACAAATCGGCAGGCAAAAGCAAAAGGACGCTCCGCCCCCGCTCCCGGACCCCCTGCGGGTCCCGGTGGCCGACTCGCACACCCATCTGGACATGCAGGCGGGAACCGTCGAGGACGCCCTCGCCAAGGCCGCCTCGGTCGGCGTGACGACCGTCGTCCAGGTGGGATGCGACCTCGCCGGGTCCCGGTGGGCGGCCGAGGCCGCGGCCGCCCACGACGCCGTCTGGGCCACCGTCGCCCTGCACCCCAACGAGGCACCCCGCATCGTCCTGGGTACACCTCCTTCTGGGGGGCAAGCCCCCCAGGCCCCCCGCGCCGGCTGGTCCCGGCAGGGGGCCCGGGAGCCCGGCGGCGACCGGGCCCTCGACGCGGCCCTCGCCGAGATCGACACCCTGGCCGCCCTGCCCCAGGTGCGCGGCGTCGGCGAAACCGGCCTCGACCACTTCCGCACCGGCCCCGACGGCATGGCCGCCCAGGAGCGTTCCTTCCGCCGTCACATCGACATCGCCAAGCGGCACGGCAAGGCCCTGGTCATCCACGACCGGGAGGCCCACGACGACGTCCTGCGGGTGCTCGCCGAGGAGGGCGCCCCCGACACCGTCGTCTTCCACTGCTATTCCGGCGACGCCGCCATGGCCAAGGTGTGCGCGGAGCACGGCTACTACATGTCGTTCGCCGGAAACGTCACCTTCAAGAACGCTCAGCCGCTGCGCGACGCCCTCGCCGTCGCCCCCCTCGACCTCCTCCTCGTGGAGACCGACGCGCCCTTCCTCACCCCCGCGCCCTACCGCGGACGGCCTAACGCTCCGTATCTGATTCCGTTCACCCTGCGGGCCATGGCCGACGTCAAGGGCGTGCCCGAAGACACCCTGGCGACCGCCGTGGCGGCCAACACCGCGCGCGTCTTCGGCTATCCGGCCCCCTCCGCCATCGGCGACGCAGGGTAGTCAACTCGCTTTGGAGAGTGACGGAACACTCCGCTACAGTCCGCGGCGCCCCTGACCGTGGACCCGTGGAGTGTTGTTGTCGTGAGCCGTACGCAGGGCAGCCACCGCGACCCGGGCGGCCGTGCCGCCGCCCGCCGAGCCGCCCGGCGCGGCCGCCCCCCGGCCCGCACCGGCCCGGTGCGGCGGCTGCTGCCCCAGGCACTCGTGGTCGCCGCCCTGGCCGGGGGCACCTCCGCCTTCGTCGCCCAGGACAAGGCGGTGCGGCTCAGCGTCGACGGCCACGAGCGCACCCTGCACACCTACGCCGACGACGTCGCCGAACTCCTCGCCGACGAGGACGTCGACGTCAGCCCGCACGACATCGTCGCCCCCGCCCCCGGCCAACCCCTCACCAGCGGCGACGAGATCGCCGTCCGCTACGGCCGCCCCGTCACCCTCACCGTCGACGGCGAGCGCCGCCGGGTCTGGACCACCGCCGACACCGTCGACGGCGCGCTGCGCCAGCTCGGCGTCCGCGCCGACGGCGCCCATCTGTCCGCCTCCCGCTCCGCCGCCATCACCCGGCAGGGGCTGGACCTCGACGTCCGCACCGAGCGCACCGTCACCTTCCGCGCCGACGGACGCGCCCACCCGGTCCGCACCAACGCCGCCACCATCGGCGAAGCGCTCACCGAGGCCCGGCTCACCCTGCACGGCCACGACACCACGTCGGTGCCGCTGGACAGCTTCCCGCGGGACGGCCAGACGGTGAAGGTCATGCGCATCACCGGCGGCAGGGAGACCCGCCTGGCGCCGGTCCCCTTCCCCACCCTCCAGCGCGCCGACCCCACCCTCTTCAAGGGCACCCGACTCGTCGCCCGCGAGGGCCACCCCGGCACCCTGCGCACCGTCTACCGGGTGCGCACCGTCAACGGCGTACGGCAGCCGCCCCGGAAGCTGCGCTCCGAGATCGTCCGGGCGCCCGTGGCCCGCATCGTCCGGGTCGGCACCATGACCGCGCCCACCGCCGTCGCCGGAGCCGACCGGCTCAACTGGCAGGCCATGGCCCACTGCGAATCCGGCGGCCGCCCCGGCGCGGTCGACAGCTCCGGCCGCTACGGCGGGCTCTACCAGCTCGACCGCCAGACCTGGCACGCCCTCGGCGGCCACGGCAGCCCGCAGGACGCGCCGCCCGCCGAGCAGACCTACCGGGCCAAGAAGCTGTACGTCCAGCGCGGCTCCGCCCCCTGGCCGCACTGCGGCCAGAAGCTGCGCCAGTGAAGGCCGCGGCAGTGAACGGCGCGGCGGCCGGGCCGTAAGCTTTCCCGGTGAGCTCCACCGACCCCGGCACCACCGACGCCCTGCTGGGCCCCGCCGACATCCGCGACCTCGCGGCCCGCCTCGGCGTACGCCCCACCAAGCAGCGCGGCCAGAACTTCGTCATCGACGCCAACACGGTGCGCCGCATCGTGCGCACCGCCGAGGTGCGGCCCGACGACGTCGTCGTCGAGGTCGGCCCCGGTCTGGGCTCCCTGACCCTGGCCCTGCTGGAGGCCGCCGACCGGGTCACCGCGGTCGAGATCGACGACGTACTGGCCGCCGCCCTCCCGGCCACCGTGGCCGCCCGGCTGCCCGAGCGGGCCGACCGCTTCGCGCTCGTCCACTCCGACGCGCTGCACATCACCGACCTCCCGGGACCCGCCCCGACCGCCCTGGTCGCGAACCTCCCCTACAACGTGGCGGTCCCCGTCCTGCTCCATATGCTCGCCCGCTTCCCCAGCATCGAGCGCACCCTGGTGATGGTGCAGTCCGAGGTCGCCGACCGCCTCGCCGCGCCGCCCGGCTCCAAGGTCTACGGCGTGCCCTCGGTGAAGGCCGCCTGGTACGCGCATGTCAAGCGCGCGGGCGCCATCGGCCGCAGCGTCTTCTGGCCCGCCCCCAACGTCGACTCCGGCCTCGTCTCCCTGACCCGCCGCACCGAACCTCTCGCGACGACCGCCTCCCGCGACGAGGTCTTCGCCGTCGTCGACGCCGCCTTCGCCCAGCGCCGCAAGACCCTGCGCGCCGCCCTGTCCGGCTGGGCGGGCTCGGCCCCCGCCGCCGAAGCCGCCCTGACGGCGGCGGGCATCTCCCCCCAGGCCCGCGGGGAGTCGCTGACGGTGGAGGACTTCGCCGCGATCGCCGAACACCGCCCCACCCCCTGACCACACGCCCTTCCCCCACCGAGGAGCCCCGTGACCCGCCCCGTGACCGTCCGCGTCCCCGCGAAGGTCAACGTTCAGCTCGCGGTCGGCGGCCTGCGCCCCGACGGCTTCCACGACCTGGCCAACGTCTTCCTCGCCGTCGGGCTCCACGACGAGGTCACGGCCACCCCCGCCGACACCCTCCGCGTCACCGTCGAGGGCGCCGACGCCGCGCACGTCCCCACCGACCACACCAACCTCGCCGCCCGCGCGGCGATCGCGCTCGCCGCCCGCCACGGCCGGGCGCCGGACGCGCACCTGCACATCACCAAGAGCATCCCCGTCGCCGGCGGCATGGCGGGCGGCAGCGCGGACGCCGCCGGGGCCCTGCTGGCGTGCGACGCGCTGTGGGGGACCCGGACGAGCCGCACCGAACTCCTCGCGCTCTGCGCCGACCTGGGCAGCGACGTCCCGTTCAGCCTGGTCGGCGGGGCGGCCCTCGGCCGGGGGCGGGGGGAGCTGCTGACGCCGCTGGAGACCGGCGGCACGTTCCACTGGGTGTTCGCGGTGGCGGACGGCGGGCTGTCCACCCCGGCCGTCTACCGGGAGTGCGACCGCCTCCGGGAGGAGACCGGGACGGGCGCGACGGTCGCGGCGATCCCCGACCCCGAGCCGTCGGAGGCGCTGCTCACGGCGCTGCGCACCGGGGACCCGACCGCCCTGGCCGCCGCCGTGACCAACGATCTGCAGCCCGCGGCGCTCTCGCTGCGCCCGGCGCTCGCGGAGACGCTGCGCGCGGGCGCGGACGCCGGCGCGCTCGCCTCGCTGGTGTCCGGTTCCGGCCCGACCTGCGCGTTCCTGGCGAAGGACGCGGAGGCCGCCCAGCACGTGGCCACCGCGCTCGCGGCCTCCCGCACCTGCCGCACGGTACGGACGGCGTCCGGCCCGGTGCCCGGGGCGACGGTCACCACTGCCTGACCGCGACTACCCTGGGACGTCGGTCGATCCGCGTATCAGGAGTGTGATGGTCACCAACTTGGTCAACGTCGAAGCCGTCGGCAAGGTGTACGGCACCCGTGCGCTGCTGGACGGCGTGTCCCTCGGGGTCAACGAGGGGGACAGGATCGGCGTCGTCGGCCGGAACGGGGACGGGAAGACCACGCTCATCCGGATCCTCGCCAAGCTCGAACCCGCCGACGACGGCCGTGTCACCCACGCCGGGGGCCTGCGTCTCGGCGTGCTGACGCAGCACGATTCGCTCGACCCCGCCGCCACCGTCCGGCACGAGGTGATCGGCGACCTCGCCGACCACGAGTGGGCGGGCGACGCCAAGATCCGGGACATCCTCACCGGGCTGTTCGGCGGGCTCGACCTGCCCGCCTTCCCACAGGGCCTGGACACCGTCATCGGCCCGCTGTCCGGCGGCGAGCGCCGCCGCATCGCGCTCGCCAAGCTGCTGATCGCCGAGCAGGACCTGATCGTCCTGGACGAGCCGACCAACCACCTCGACGTCGAGGGCATCTCCTGGCTGGCCGGCCATCTGCGGGCCCGCCGCTCGGCGCTGGTGGTCGTCACCCACGACCGCTGGTTCCTCGACCAGGTCTGCACCCGCATGTGGGACGTGCAGCGCGGCGCGGTGCACGAGTACGAGGGCGGCTACAGCGACTACGTCTTCGCCCGCGCCGAGCGCGAGCGCATCGCCGCCAGCGAGGAGGCCAAGCGGCAGAACCTGATGCGCAAGGAGCTGGCCTGGCTGCGCCGCGGCGCCCCGGCCCGCACCAGCAAGCCGCGCTTCCGCATCGAGGCGGCGAACGCGCTGATCGCGGACGTCCCGCCGCCGCGCGACAGCGCCGAGCTGATGAAGTTCGCCAACTCCCGCCTGGGCAAGACCGTCTTCGAGCTGGAGGACGTGACCGTCACCGCCGGGCCGAAGCTGCTGCTCAAGCATCTGACCTGGCAGCTGGGCCCCGGCGACCGGATCGGCCTGGTGGGCGTGAACGGCGCGGGCAAGACATCGCTGCTGCGCGCCCTCGCCGAGGCCGCGCGCAGCGAGGGCGAACAGCAGCCCGCGGGCGGCCGGATCACGGTCGGCAAGACCGTCAAGCTCGCGTATCTGTCGCAGGAGGTCGCCGAACTCGACAAGGGCCTGCGCGTCCTGGAGGCCGTCGAGGAGGTGAAGCAGCGCGTCGACCTGGGCAAGGGCCGGGAGATGACCGCCTCGCAGCTGTGCGAGAAGTTCGGCTTCACCAAGGAGAAGCAGTGGACGCCGGTCGGCGATCTGTCCGGCGGTGAGCGGCGCCGGCTGCAGATCCTGCGGCTGCTGATGGACGAGCCCAACGTGCTGTTCCTGGACGAGCCGACCAACGACCTGGACATCGAGACCCTGACCCAGCTGGAGGACGTCCTCGACAGCTGGCCGGGCTCGCTCGTGGTCATCAGCCACGACCGGTACTTCCTGGAGCGCACCACCGACCGGGTGCAGGCCCTGCTGGGCGACGCCACGCTGCGCATGCTGCCGCGCGGGGTGGACGAGTACCTGGAGCGGCGGCAGCGGGCGCTGGCCGCGGCGGCGCCCCAGACCGGCTCCGGCAACTCCGGCAAGCAGAAGGCCGCGGAGGCGCAGTCCGGCGGACAGCGGTCGGCGGCCGAGCAGCGGGCCGCGAGCAAGGAACTCCAGAAGATCGAGCGGCGGCTGAACCGCATCAGCGAGCAGGAGTCCACGCTGCACGCCCGGATCGCCGAGGACGCCACGGACTTCGCCCGGGTCGCCGAGCTGGACACCCAGCTGCGGGAACTGGCGGGGGAGCGCGACGAACTGGAGACGCGCTGGCTGGAACTCGCCGACGACGCGTGAGCAACGGTCGCGTCACGGGCCGGTCTCAGCTGCTCGATGAGTGGGCGACCGGCCCGCGGCTTGTCATGACCGGGTGATAAAAAGAACCTCCCGCCTTGCCCTGCTGCTCACCGGCGGGTCGCATGTCCGATTCACTCCATCCTGGCGGGCCTTGGCCACCAACGCCGCCGGGATAGCGGGGGAGGCCGAGTCGGTCCATGGGCTCGCGCACAGAGGAATACCCATGTCACAGCCGCCTCCGCCGCCGAATCAGCCGCCGCAGGGCGGCTTCGGCGCGCCGCAGGAGCCGAGTTACGGCTATCCGCAGCAGCCGCCCGTCGCCCCTCCGCCGCCCCCCGGCCCGCCGCCGCAGACGCCCCCGCAGGGCGCGGGCGGTTACGGCTACCCGGGGCAGTCGGTGCACGCGGAGCCCACGCAGGTGGGCACCCCGAACCCGTACCAGCAGCAGTACAGCCAGCAGCAGTACGGGCAGCAATTCGGCCAGCAGCCCTACGGTCAGCAGCAGTACGGCCAGCAGGGCTACGGCTACCCGCCCCAGCCGCAGTACCCGGGCGGCCCGGGCCAGGGCGGCGGCCCCGGCGGCGGCCGGTCCAAGCAGCGGATGACGGTCATCGTCAGCGCGGTGGTCGCGGTCGCGCTGGTCATCGGCGGCGGCATATGGTTCGCCACCAGCGGCGGCGACGACACCGACGACCAGGCCAAGGACAAGCAGACCAGCCAGGGAAGCACCAGCGGCGGCACCGGCGGCACCAAGAACAAGCCCGCCCCCGAGACGGTCAACGCCCGGCTGATCAACAAGCTGCCCATGCCGAAGGTCGACGACCAGGTCACGGTCGAGGGCATGTGGACCACCGACGACACGTTCGTGAAGGCCGGCGTCAACAAGATCGACGGCTATCCGCTGGACGGCGGTGCGGCGAAGTGGTCGATCCCGCTGGCCGGCGCGGTCTGCTGGTCCTCGGAGCACCTTTCGAAGGACGGTCTGACGGCGGTCCTCTACCAGGAGGCCAAGCCCTCCAAGGAGGACAAGTACCCCAGCTGCAACCAGGTCGCGCTGCTGGACCTGAAGAACGGCAAGATGCGCTGGCACCGGGACATCACCGAGGGGGACGAGAAGGTCTCCTTCGACGAGGTGACCTACGGCGGCGGTACGGTCGCCGCGGGCGGCACCAGCGGCGGCGCGGCCTGGTCGACGGCGGGCAAGGAACTGTGGAAGCCGAAGTCCGAGGACGACTGCGAGGACCGCGGGTACGCCGGCGGTGACGCCAAGCTGGTCGCGGTGCGCCAGTGCGGTGAGTACGACAACCCGCAGATCCAGGTCCAGACGCTGAACCCGAAGACGGGCGCGGTGAAGTCCGCGTACAAGGTGTCGCAGGGCATCGACTACGTGCACATCGCGTCCACCGACCCGCTGGTGATCGCGGTCGACGCGGGCGACTCGACCGGCTCCGGGGTCTCGGACTACCTGTCCATCGACGACAGCGCCAAGGCCGGTACGGTGCGCGCGAAGATCAGTACCGAGAACGGCAAGTACCAGGCCAAGTGCCCCTCGACCAGCGTCGAGGGCTGCCGCCAGGTCGCCATCAGCAAGTCGGCCGACGCCCTTTTCCTGGCGTCGGAGGACCGCAAGGGCTACGACAGCACCACCACCGCCAACGAGATCGTGGCGTTCAGCCTGGCGACCGGCAAGCCGGTCGGCAAGACGGACGGGGACAAGAAGGCCGCGATGGCCCCGCTCGGGGTCGACGAGGACGGCTTCGTGCTGGCCTACCAGGAGAGCACCTACGACCAGGGCGGCGCCGTGTGGCGCATCGACCCCAAGTCGTACGAGAAGGCGAAGCTGCTCCAGAACCCGGGCGACAGCGGGGAGATGGAGTCGAAGTTCAGCCCCGCCTACTCGGAGATCATCTACGCAAACCAGCGGCTGTACATGAGCACCGTCTACGCCGACAAGCCCTCGGGCTCGTACGACAAGGACGACCCGCTGGCCCTCGTCTTCGGCGGCAGCTGACAGCACCCCGCAACGCCCGGCGGCCCCGCCCGTACCCACCGTACGGGCGGGGCCGCCGCCGTTTTTCTCCATGATCGAATCCGCCCCAGAGGCAGGCCACATCGGTCTGTTTCGGACGCCAATCCGATGTCAAGTAGGCGTAGATGGGCGGGATTTCGGCATTCCGGGGGGCTTCTCACGGGTAAGGGGCGCGCGACGTCGAACAAGCGTGTAGCTTCCCGGGGCAAAGGGGGGAAACTCATGGGTGTGCGACTCATGGTGGTCGATGACCACCGCTTGCTCGCGGAGGCCCTCGCCTCGGCGTTGAAGCTGCGCGGGCACCGGGTGCTCGCCGCGGCCGCGCCGAGCGCGGGAGCGGCGGAGCTGGTGGTGAGCCGGGCACCGGAGGTGTGTCTGCTGGGGACGGCGACACCCGCCGATCCGGGCGTGTTCGAACCGGTCGTGCGGATCAAGAAGGAGCGGCCGCAGGTCGCGGTGGTGGTGCTCGGCCCGGTGCCGAACCCGCGCGGCATCGCCGCGGCGTTCGCCGCGGGCGCCTCCGGTTACGTCCGGCACGACGAGCGGATCGAGGGCGTCGAGCGCGCCATGATGAAGGCGCGCGCGGGCGAGGCGGCGGTGGCCCCGCAGCTGTTGCAGGGGGCGTTCGCGGAGCTGCTGAACCCCGCGGCCCAGCCGGACGACGAGGGGGCCCGGCTGCTGCGCATGCTGACCCCGCGCGAGGTCGAGGTCCTCATGCGGGTCGCGGAGGGCGAGGACACCCGGCTGATCGCCGCGGGGATGGGGATCGCGCCCAGCACGGCGCGCACCCATGTGCAGCGGGTGCTGATGAAGCTGGGGGTGGGGTCGCGGCTGGAGGCGGCGGCGCTGGCGGCGCGCACCGGCCTGCTGGACCGGGCGGCGACGCGCCGCACCCCCTAGATCACTCCTCCCCGCCCCCGGGCCGGGCGGGGCCCTGCTCGGGGGCGGGGTGCGGGGCGGGCAGCGGCCTGAGTTTCATCCAGAGCAGGAAGAGCAGGCCGAGGACGAGCATGCACACGCCCGTCCACAGGTTGATGTTGATGTTCTCGGCCTTCTTCAGGTCCGCGTCGGAGGCGGTGACACCGGCGATCGTGACGATGATCCCGTAGATCACGAACAGCCCGCCGATGATGCGCCGCACGTCGAAGAGCCGGGCCGCGGTCGCCGACTTCCCCTCCAGTTCCTCGACCTCGTGCTGGTACTCGTAGTCGTCACTCATGGCGCGGGTTCCTTATCCGCAGGAGGGTCACAGGGAGAACGGGATGTAGCACAGGGCCGCGAGGACGATCGCGCTCCAGCCCAGCAGCGCGGGCCGCCGGTACCAGGCCTCGTCGCCCGGCGCCGCGGGTTCGGCCAGGCCGGGGGCGGTGGTTCCGTAGACCAGACCGGCCAGCGCCTGCTCCGGCTTGGGCTTGGTGAACGGGGTGATCGCGACCATCACCACCCCGCCGACCACGAACGCCACGATGGCGGAGACGAAGTTGGCGCCCTGGTCGCTGGGGATGGAGATGACGCCCTGCTTGTAGAACCAGAAGTAGTTGATCATCGCGGCGACGGTGCCGGAGAGCAGTCCCCAGAACCCGGCCGGGGCGGTGGCCCGCCGCCAGAACATGCCGATGATGAAGACGCAGAACAGCGGCACGTTGAAGAACGAGAACAGGGTCTGCAGATAGTTCATGATGTTGCTGAACGAGGACGCGATGAACGCCGTCCCCATGCCCGCAAGGACGCCGATCGCGGTCACCACCCGCCCCGTCAGCAGGTAGTACTCGTCCGCGCGGCCCTTCCTGACGTACGCCCGCCAGATGTCGTTGGTGAAGACGGTGTTGAAGGACGAGACGTTGGCCGCCATGCCCGCCATGAAGGCGGCGAGCAGCCCGGTCACCGCCACGCCCAGCACGCCGTTGGGCAGCAGTTCGCTCATCAGCAGCGGGATCGCGTCGTTGTACTGCAGACCGCTCTTGGTGGAGCCGATCTTCGGCGCGATGACCAGGGCGATCAGCCCCGGGACCACCACGATCAGCGGGATGAACATCTTGGGGAAGGCGGCGATCAGCGGGGTGCGCTGGGCGGCCGAGAGGTTCTTGGCGGACAGCGCGCGCTGCACCTCGGCGAAGTTGGTCGTCCAGTAGCCGAAGCTCAGGCAGAAGCCGAGGCCGAGCACGATGGTCAGCCAGTTGGCGCCCAGCGGGTTGTCCGAGCCGATGCCGGTGCCGCCCCAGGCGGAGGTGAAGTTCGGGCCGTGGGACGCTTCGAGGGAGTCCTTGAGCCCGCCGAAGCCGCCGACCCGCCTGAGGCCGACGACGGTGAGCGGGATGAGCGCGGCGAGGATGACGAAGAACTGCAGCACCTCGTTGTAGATCGCCGAGGAGAGCCCGCCGAGGGTGATGTACGCGAGCACGAACAGCCCGGCGACGACGATGGCCACCCACTGCGGCCAGCCGAGCAGCGCCTCGACGACGATGGCCATCGCGTAGAGGTTGACGCCCGCGATCAGCACGGACGCCACGGAGAAGATGATCGAGCTGAGCAGGTGCGAGGACGGCCCGTAGCGGTGCAGCAGGAATTCCGGCACCGACCTGACCTTGGAGCCGTAGTAGAACGGCATCATCACCAGGCCGAGGAAGACCATGGCCGGAATGGCGCCGACCCAGTACCAGTGCACGGTGTAGACGCCGTACTGGGCGCCGTTGGCCGCCATTCCCAGGATCTCCAGGGCGCCCAGATTGGCGGCGACGAAGGCGAGACCGGTGACCCACGCGGGCAGTGACCGGCCGGAGAGGAAGAAGTCCAGACTGGTCTTCACGCTGCGTCTGGCGGCGAATCCGACGCCGAGCACGACGGCGAAATACAGGATCAGGATCGTGTAGTCGAGCGCGTTGGTGGGGAGCCGTAGACCTGCTGCCAGAAGGTGCATAAATCACAATCCTGCTCTATTCGGACGCCTTCCTGGCGCATTGACGTCACTGTTGACTTGTGATTCATTATGTTTAGTTGTGTTGGGTGGAGTGGACAGGAGCTGGCGGACGTGAAGAAGACGGCGACGCGGCTCGCGGACGGACGCGAGCTGATCTACTACGACGCGCGCGACGACGCGGTGCGCGACGCCGTCGACCAGCGGCCGCTGGACCCCATATCGACCCGCTCCGAGATCCGTCACGACCGCCTCCTCGGCGACGACGTGGCCGTCGCCTCCCACCGCCAGGGGCGCACCTACCTCCCGCCGGCCGACGAATGCCCGCTGTGCCCCTCGCGCGACGGGCGGCTCAGCGAGATCCCCGCCTCCGACTACGACGTCGCCGTCTTCGAGAACCGCTTCCCCTCGCTGGCCGGTGACGCGGGGCGGTGCGAGGTCGTGTGCTTCACCTCCGACCACGACGCCTCCTTCGCCGATCTCACCGCCGAACAGGCCGCCCTGGTGCTCGAGGCCTGGACCGACCGGACCGCCGAGCTGGCGCAACTCCCCTCCGTCGAGCAGGTGTTCTGTTTCGAGAACCGGGGCAGGGAGATCGGCGTCACCCTCGGCCATCCGCACGGCCAGATCTACGGGTATCCCTTCCCGACGCCGCGTACCCGGCTGATGCTCCGCTCCCTCGCCGAGCACCGTGAGCGCACCGGTCGGAATCTGTTCGATGATGTGGTCGCCGATGAGCGGTCCGACGGACGGCGCATCGTTCTCGACGGCGAGCACTGGACCGCCTTCGTCCCGTACGCCGCGCACTGGCCGTATGAGGTGCACCTCTACCCCAAGCGCCGGGTCCCGGACCTGACCGCGCTGGACGATGGCGCGCGCACAGAGTTCCCACAGCTGTATCTGGAACTCTTGAAGCGCTTCGACCGGATCTTCGGGGAAGGGGAGCCGCCCACGCCGTACATCGCCGCCTGGCACCAGGCGCCGTTCACGGCGGACGACCGCGACGACTTCGCGCTTCACCTCGAGCTTTTCACCATCCGCCGCACTTCCGGCAAGCTGAAGTTTCTCGCGGGTTCCGAATCCGGCATGAATGTGTTCATCAATGATGTGCCGCCGGAGGCCGCGGCCGAGCGACTGCGAGAGGTAGCGAGCAAGTGAGCAATGCGCAGCAGAAGAAGTACCTGGTCACGGGCGGTGCCGGTTATGTCGGCAGCGTGGTCGCCGCGCATCTGCTGGAGGCCGGGCACCGGGTGACGGTCCTGGACGACCTGTCCACCGGGCACCGCGAGGGCGTTCCCGAGGGCGCGGAGTTCATCGAGGGCCGTATTCAGGACGCGGCCAAGTGGCTCGACGCCTCGTACGACGGCGTGCTGCACTTCGCGGCGTCCTCGCAGGTCGGCGAGTCCGTCGTCAACCCGGAGAAGTACTGGGTCAACAACGTCGGCGGGACCACCGCACTGCTCGCGGCGATGCGGGACGCCGGAGTCCGCACCCTCGTCTTCTCCTCCACGGCCGCCACCTACGGCGAACCGGACGAGGTCCCGATCACCGAGGACGCCGCGACCGCGCCGACCAATCCGTACGGCGCCACCAAGCTCGCCGTCGACCACATGATCAGCGGGGAGTGCGCCGCGCACGGCCTGGCCGCGGTCTCCCTGCGGTACTTCAACGTCGCGGGCGCCTACGGGGCGTACGGCGAGCGCCACGACCCCGAGTCGCACCTGATCCCGCTGGTGCTCCAGGTCGCGCAGGGCCGCCGCGAGGCGATCTCGGTCTTCGGCGACGACTACCCGACCCCCGACGGCACCTGCGTCCGCGACTACATCCACGTCGCGGACCTCGCCGACGCCCATCTGCTGGCGCTGGGGGCCGCCTCTGCGGGCGAGCACCTGATCTGCAACCTCGGCAACGGCAACGGCTTCTCCGTCCGCGAGGTCATCGAGACCGTGCGCCAGGTCACCGGCCACCCGATCCCCGAGGTCGTCGCCGACCGCCGGGGCGGCGACCCGGCGGTGCTGGTGGCCTCGGCCGAGCGCGCCAAGGAGCGCCTGGGCTGGCGGCCGAGCCGCGCGGACCTGAAGGGCATCGTCGCGGACGCGTGGACGTTCGCGCAGCGGGCGCGCTAGTGCCGCGTCAGCCAAGGTTCACCCCGCCCGCCGCCCTGGCACGGCCATCTGCGGCGTTGCCGGATCGACCGAGTAGGCCCGCCCCCGGACTCCGTCCGGGAGGTGCCCCCGCGAGGCCGATCCGGTGCCTTGCATCTGACCGCACCAGGGCGCCTCGCTACCGGGCACACCTTGACTGACGCGGCACTGGACGGCGGAGCGGAAACGCGCGGCCACCCGGCCGCGGACGAAACACAAGGACAGGGGACAGCGAGTGAGCGACGTGACGGCGGGGTTCCGGGAGGTCTACGGGGCCGATCCGATGGGTGTGTGGGCGGCGCCGGGCAGGGTCAACCTGATCGGTGAGCACACCGACTACAACGATGGCTTCGTGATGCCGCTCGCCCTGCCGCACACCTGCCTGGCGGCCGCCTCGCCGCGCACCGACGGGGTGCTGCGCGTCCACTCCGGGGACGCCCCGGGCGGGGTCGTCGAGCTGCGCGTCGAGGAGCTGGCCCCGGTCGCCGCGGGCGGCACCGGCGGCGACCGCGGCGGCTGGGCGGCCTACCCGGCGGGCGTGGTGTGGGCGCTGCGCGAGGAGGGGCTGCTCTCCGGCGCGGCGGCCGGCGGGGCGGACCTGCACTACGCGTCCACGGTGCCCACCGGCGCCGGGCTGTCCTCGTCCGCCGCGCTGGAGGTGGTGACCGCCACCGCGCTCAGCGAGCTGTACGGGCTGGGCCTCACCCCGCGGCGCGTCGCCCAGCTGTGCCAGCGCGCGGAGAACCAGTTCGTCGGCGTGCCCTGCGGGATCATGGACCAGATGGCCTCCGCGTGCTGCACCGAGGGGCATGCGCTCTTCCTCGACGCCCGCGACCTCACCCAGCGGCAGGTGCCGTTCGACCTCGCGGCGGAGGGGCTGCGGCTGCTGGTCGTGGACACCCGGGTCAAGCACGAGCTGGGCGACGGCGCGTACGCCAACCGGCGCGCCGCGTGCGAGTCGGCCGCGCGGGCGCTCGGCGTGCCCGCGCTGCGCGAGGTGTCGTTCGAGACCCTGGACGCGACCCTCACCACCCTCGCCGACCTCGGCGAGGACGACATCGTGCGCCGCCGGGTGCGCCATGTGGTGACCGAGAACCAGCGGGTGCGGGAGGTCATCGAGCGGCTGGACGCGGGCGACACCCGGGCCATCGGGCCGATCCTGACCGCCGGCCACGCCTCGTGCCGCGACGACTTCGAGATCTCCTGTGCCGAGCTGGACCTCGTGGTGGAGTCGGCGAACACGGCGGGCGCGCTCGGTGCGCGGATGACCGGCGGTGGCTTCGGCGGTTCGGCGATCGTGCTGGTCGAGGTGGCGGACGCGGACGCGGTGGCCAAGGCGGTCACCGAGGCCTTCGCCGCGGCCGGACACCGGGCCCCGCGGATCTTCCCGGCGGTCCCGAGCGCGGGCGCCCGGCGGCTGTAGGAGGCCGGGGGCTTCTCCCCTCCCCGCCCGCTCGGGGCCTCGCTGCCTTCGGCCGTTGACCGATCAGTTTTCGCCGTTCTTAGCCCACTTACTCCCCAAGACCGAACACAAAGACCACCGTAATCAGGCGAGGCCGGGCAGTTTCGCTCATTCGCTCCGGATGTCGGAGCCCGGTCGTACGCTGAGCACAGCGTCGGTGGGGGCCGACGTGCATCAGGGGGCGAGACAGTCAGGTACGACGCCCGGGGTGGGGTAGCGATCTCAGCACGGCGGCGGCCGTGCGGTTGCGGTGATCCCTTCCCGGGCGCCGTACCCGTACTGGTTCTCGGGGTATCCGGGTGTATCCGGCGACGTGGGGGGTTCCGTGGCACGTATTCGGGTTCTGGTGGTCGACGACCATCGCATCTTCGCCGAGTCACTGGCCGCCGCCCTCGCGGCGGAACAGGACGTGGACGTGGCGGCGGCCGGAAGCGGCCAGGCGGCGCTGCGCTGTCTGGAGCGCGGAGTGGCCGAGGGGCGCCGCTTCGACGTTCTGCTGATCGACGCCGATCTGGGCTCGCTGGCCGGGGAGCCGATCCACGCCCCGCAGCCCGCGCCGGTCGAGGCGACCCATGGCGGGGCCTTGGGCGCGGGCCCGCCGCGCGCCGTCAACGGGCGGTCGGCGGACGGCATAGCCCTGGTCGGTGGCGTGCGCACCGCCCAGCCGGGGGTGCGCACCGTGGTGCTGGCCGAGCGCGACGATCCGCGCCGGGCCGCGGCGGCCCTGCAGGCCGGGGCGTCCGGCTGGGTGGCCAAGGACTGTTCGCTGGTCCGGCTGCTCGCCGTGATCCGGGGCGTGCTGCGCGACGAGACGCATCTGCCGCCCGCGCTGCTCACCGGCGTGCTGCGGGAGCTGACGGCGGCCCGTAAGCACCGCACCGAGAGCGAGCGGCTGGTCGAATCGCTGACGCCGCGTGAGCGGGAGGTGCTGCGCTGCATGGTGGCCGGGCTGGGCCGCAAGGCGGTGGCCGAGCGACTGTTCCTGTCCCCGCACACCGTCCGCACCCACATGCAGAACGTGCTGGGCAAGCTGGGCGTGCACTCCACGCTGGCCGCCGTGGCGCTGGCCCGGCGGGCGGGCGTCGGCCCGGTCGACCTAGCCGGGGAAATTGTCGAACGGGGCGGTCAGCTGGCGTAGCAGCGCCGCCAGTTCGGCGCGCTGCGCCTGGGACAGCTCGGCCAGAATGGCCCGCTCGTGATCCAGCAGTCCGGCCAGCGCCTGGTCGGCGCGGTCGCGCCCCTCCGCGGTGAGCCGGACCAGCACCCCGCGCCGGTCACTGGGGTCGGGCAGCCGCTCGACCAGGCCCTTCTTCGCCAGCCGGTCGATGCGGTTGGTCATGGTGCCCGAGGTGACCAGCGTCTGGGTCAGCAGCTGCCCGGGGGAGAGCTGGTACGGGGTCCCGGCCCGCCGCAGCGAGGTCAGCACGTCGAACTCCCAGGACTCCAGCTGGTGCTCGCTGAAGGCGATCCGCCGCGCCCGGTCCAGATGGCGCGCGAGCCTGCTGACCCGGCTGAGCACTTCGAGTGGTTCCACATCGAGGTCGGGGCGTTCTCGACGCCACGCCGCCACCAGCCGATCGACCTCGTCCTCCATGGCGATCAGTGTAGTAGGTCTGTCGACATGAAGTCTCTTGACATCAAGAGACGCTCTGGAGGACGGTAAGGCCTGCTCGCACCGACCGTACCCGCTCAAGGGACTCCGCCATGCGTACGTCACCCAACTGGGACCCGGACCAGTACCTCCGCCACTCGGGCCACCGCGCCCGCCCGTTCCGCGATCTCATCGCCCGGATCCCGGCGCTCCCCGCCGAACCCGGCCGCCCGCCCCGCATCGCCGACCTCGGCTGCGGCCCCGGCAACGTCACCGTCCTGCTCTTCGACCGCTGGCCCGACGCCCACATCACCGGCCTCGACAGCTCCGCCGAGATGCTCGGCCAGGCCCAGCCCCTCGCCGGGCCCACCGCCGACGGCGGCCGCCTGGACTTCCGCACCCTCGACGCGCTGCGCTGGGAGCCGGACGAGCCGTACGACCTGATCGTGTCCAACGCCGCGCTCCAGTGGATGCCGGGCCACGCCGACGCCTTCCCCGCCTGGCTCTCCGCCCTGCGTTCCGGCGGCACCCTCGCCTTCCAGCTCCCCGGCAACTTCGGCGCCCCCAGCCACACCCTGCTGCGCGACCTGTGCGCCGCCCCGCACTGGCGCGACCGCCTCGCCGACACCCCGCGCAGCCCCGCCTCCGCCCTCGAACCCCTCGACTACCTCGACCGGCTCACCGCCCTGGGCTGCGAGGTCGACGCCTGGGAGACCACCTACCTGCAGATCCTCACCGGCCCCGACCCCGTCCTCGACTGGACCAAGGGCACCGCCCTGCGCCCGGTCCTCACCGCCCTCGCCGACGACCCGGACGCCCGCGACCGCTTCCTCGGCGAATACGCCGCCCTGCTCCGTGAGGCCTACCCGGCGGCCCCGTACGGCACGGCCTTCCCGTTCCGCCGCGTCTTCGCCGTGGCGACGAAGAAGGCGTGAAGCGCGCTCACGCCTTGCGGTGGCCTATCAGCCGCGGCTTCTGCTCCAGACCGTCCAGACCGTGCCAGGCCAGGTTCACCAGATGCGCCGCCACCTCGGACTTCTTCGGCTTGCGGACGTCCAGCCACCACTGGCCGGTCAGCGCCACCATCCCCACCAGGGCCTGGGCGTACAGCGGGGCGAGCTTGGCGTCGAAGCCGCGGGCCTTGAACTCCAGGCCCAGGATGTCCTCCACCTGGGTGGCGATATCGCTGATCAGCGAGGCGAAGGTGCCCGTCGACTGGGCGACGGGGGAGTCGCGGACCAGGATCCGGAAGCCGTCCGTGTACTCCTCGATGTAGTCCAGGAGGGCGAACGTGGCCTGCTCGCACAGCTCGCGCGGATGCCCCGCGGTCAGCGACGTGGTCACCATGTCCAGCATCCGCCGCATCTCCCGGTCGACCACGACCGCGTACAGCCCCTCCTTGCCGCCGAAGTGCTCGTACACCACCGGCTTGGACACCCCGGCCTTCGCCGCGATCTCCTCCACCGAGGTGCCCTCGAAGCCCCGTTCGGCGAAGAGCGCCCGACCGATGTCCAGCAGCTGCTCCCGGCGCTCCTTGCCGGTCATCCGCACCCTGCGGGGCCGCCGGGGGCCGGATCCGGAGGACCGGACGGCCCGGGCCGTCCGGTCCTTGCTGCCGCTGGTATTACTGTCGGTCTCCACGCCCTCTATCATGCCGCTTCGGCGGGGGCCTCTTTACGGCGGGAGTCGATACGGTCCGGGCTCGGCCACCGGACGTCGTATGCCCAGCCCAGCTTCTCGAACCAGCGGATGATGCGGGCGCTGGAGTCCAGCTGGCCCTTCATCACCCCGTGCCGGGCGCAGGTCGGATCGGCGTGGTGCAGGTTGTGCCAGGACTCGCCGCACGAGAGCACCGCGAGCCACCACACGTTCCCGGACCGGTCCCGCGACTTGAACGGCCGCTTGCCCACCGCGTGGCAGATCGAGTTGATCGACCAGGTCACATGGTGGAGCAGCGCCACCCGGACGAGGGACGCCCAGAAGAACGCGGTCGCGGCCCCCTGCCAGGACCAGGTCACCAGACCGCCGATCACCGCGGGCAGCAGCAGCGAGACGACCGTCCACACCACGAACTGGCGGGAGATGGTGCGGACCGCGCCGTCCTTGATCAGGTCCGGCGCGTACTTCTGCTGCGGCGTCTGCTCCTCATCGAACATCCAGGCGATATGTGCCCACCACAACCCCTTCATCAGGGCCGGGACCGTCTCCCCGTACCGCCACGGCGAATGCGGGTCCCCCTCCGCGTCGGAGAACTTGTGGTGCTTGCGGTGATCGGCCACCCAGCGCACCAGCGGCCCCTCGACCGCCAGCGAACCCGCGATCGCCAGCGCGATCCGCAGCGGCCGCTTCGCCTTGAACGAGCCATGGGTGAAATAGCGGTGGAAGCCGATCGTGATGCCGTGGCAGCCGATGTAGTACATGACCACCATCAGCCCCAGGTCCAGCCAGCTCACCCCCCAGCCCCAGGCCAGGGGGATCGCCGCGAGCAGCGCGACGAACGGGACGGTGATGAACAGCAGCAGGGTGATCTGTTCGACGGAACGCTTGCTGTCCCCGCCCAGCGTGGCGGAGGGAGGCGGGGTCTCCTGGGCCTTCGGCGCGTCGTGGGCCACGTCGGGGCTTGCAGTCATGGGATCCCTCGTGGGGCTCGGGGGCTGGGCTACGGATCCGTAACCTACGGCGACGTAAGTATGGCAGGACCGCGAACCGGGGCAAGAGGGCTCTGGCATCCCCCGAGGGGGCGCCGCCTATCCTGGGGGCGTCGGACAGCGCGGTCCGCACATGGCCGAAAGCACCGGGTGCGGGCCCTGCGGCGCCAGCCGCGCGGGGCTCCACCCCGCTAGGAACCCCCGTTCACTGCAAGGAGCCCGCACCTGTGAGCAGTGCCGACCACACCAACGCCGCCCTGCGCGCCGATATCCGCCGTCTGGGCGACCTCCTCGGCGAGACCCTGGTCCGGCAGGAGGGCCCGGACCTCCTCGATCTCGTCGAGCGCGTCCGCGCCCTCACCCGCAGTGACGGCGAGGCCGCCGCCGAGCTCCTCGGTGCCACCGACCTGCCCACCGCCGCCAAGCTGGTGCGCGCCTTCTCCACCTACTTCCACCTGGCCAACGTCACCGAGCAGGTCCACCGCAGCCGCGAGCTGAGCACCCGGCGCGCCGCGGAGGGCGGCATCCTCGCCCGCACCGTCGGCCAGCTCAAGGACGCCGACCCCGGCCATCTGCGGCAGACCGTGGAGAACCTGGGCGTCCGCCCCGTCTTCACCGCCCACCCCACCGAGGCCGCCCGCCGCACGGTCCTCAACAAGCTGCGCCGCATCGCCGAGCTGCTGGACACCCTCGCCGCCGGCGGCGAGAGCCGCCGCGCGGACCTGCGGCTCGCCGAGAACATCGACCTGCTGTGGCAGACCGACGAGCTGCGGGTCGCCCGCCCCGAGCCCGCCGACGAGGCCCGCAACGCCATCTACTACCTCGACGAACTGCACGCCCACGCCGTCGGCGACGTCCTGGAGGACCTGACCGCCGAGCTGGAGCGCGTCGGCATCGAGCTGCCCGCCACCACCCGCCCGCTCACCTTCGGCACCTGGATCGGCGGCGACCGCGACGGCAACCCCAACGTCACCCCCCAGGTGACCTGGGAGGTGCTGATCCTCCAGCATGAGCACGGCATCACCGACGCCCTGGAGATCATCGACGACCTGCGGGCCGCCCTCTCCAGCTCCATCCGCAACTCCGACGCCTCCGAGGAACTGCTCACCTCCCTCCAGCGCGACCTGGAGCTGCTGCCCGAGATCAGCCCGCGCTACAAGCGGCTGAACGCCGAGGAGCCCTACCGGCTCAAGGCCACCTGCATGCGGCAGAAGCTGGTCAACACCCGCGAGCGGCTCGCCAAGGACGCCCCGCACACCCCCGGCCGCGACTACCTCGGCACCACCGAGATGCTGGCCGACCTGAAGCTCATCCAGGACTCGCTGCGCGCCCACCGCGGCGCCCTGATCGCCGACGGCCGTCTCGAACGCGCCATCCGCACCCTCGCCGCCTTCGGCCTCCAGCTCGCCACCATGGACGTACGCGAGCACGCCGACGCCCACCACCACGCCCTCGGCCAGCTCTTCGACCGCCTCGGCGAGGAATCCTGGCGGTACGCGGACATGCCGCGCGACTACCGGCGCAAGCTCCTCGCCAAGGAACTGCGCTCCCGCCGCCCGCTCGCGCCCTCCCCGGCGCCGCTCGACGCCGCCGGGGCCAAGACCCTCGGCGTCTTCCAGACCATCCGCGAGTCCTTCGAGCGGTTCGGGCCCGAGATCGTCGAGTCCTACATCATCTCCATGTGCGCCGGCTCCGACGACGTCTTCGCCGCCGCCGTCCTGGCGCGCGAGGCCGGGCTCATCGACCTGCACGCAGGCTGGGCCAAGATCGGCATCGTGCCGCTGCTGGAGACCACCGACGAGCTGAAGATCGCCGACCAGCTCCTCGACGAGATGCTCTCCGACCCCTCCTACCGGCGCCTGGTCTCGCTGCGCGGCGACGTCCAGGAGGTCATGCTCGGCTACTCCGACTCCTCCAAGTTCGGCGGCATCACCACCTCCCAGTGGGAGATCCACCGCGCCCAGCGGCTGCTGCGCGACGTCGCCCACCGGCACGGCGTACGGCTGCGCCTCTTCCACGGCCGCGGCGGCACCGTCGGCCGCGGCGGCGGCCCCACCCACGACGCGATCCTCGCCCAGCCGTGGGGCACCCTCGAAGGCGAGATCAAGGTCACCGAGCAGGGCGAGGTCATCTCCGACAAGTACCTCGTCCCCTCGCTCGCCCGCGAGAACCTGGAGCTGACGGTGGCCGCCACCCTCCAGGCGTCGGCCCTGCACACCGCCCCGCGCCAGTCGGACGAAGCGCTCGCCCGCTGGGACGCGGCGATGGACACGGTCTCCGACGCCGCGCACGGCGCCTACCGCGCCCTGGTGGACGACCCTGACCTGCCCGCCTACTTCTTCGCCTCCACCCCCGTCGACCAGCTCGCCGAGCTCCACCTCGGCTCCCGTCCGTCCCGCCGCCCCGACTCCGGCGCGGGCCTCGACGGGCTGCGGGCCATCCCGTGGGTCTTCGGCTGGACCCAGTCCCGGCAGATCGTCCCCGGCTGGTTCGGCGTCGGCTCCGGCCTCAAGGCCGCCCGCGAGGCCGGGCTCGACGGCGTGCTGGACGAGATGCACCAGCACTGGCACTTCTTCCGCAACTTCCTGTCCAACGTCGAGATGACCCTCGCCAAGACGGACCTGCGGATCGCCCGCCACTACGTCGACACCCTGGTCCCGGACGAGCTGAAGCACGTCTTCGACGTCATCCGGGCCGAGCACGAGCTGACCGTGCGGGAGGTGCTGCGGATCACCGGCGAGACCGAACTCCTGGACCACGACCCCGTGCTGAAGCAGACCTTCCACGTCCGCGACGCCTACCTCGACCCGATCTCCTACCTCCAGGTGAGCCTGCTCCACCGGCAGCGCACCGCACGCGAGCGCGGCGAAGAGCCCGACCCGGTGCTGGCCCGGGCCCTGCTGCTCACCGTCAACGGCGTGGCGGCGGGTCTGCGCAACACCGGCTGACACGGCCCGGACCTACGACGGCGGCCCGCTCCCCCCGGGGGGAGCGGGC